>JAFAVL010000091.1 GCA_019242465.1 Chroococcidiopsidaceae cyanobacterium CP_BM_RX_35
GTACGACTCGTTCTTCCAAGACTTGGGCAATGGCACTTAAGACTTCAGGCGAAAGCATTCCCAAGGCTGTACGTTCTTGTAGCCAGATCACCAGATCGGTTGGTGCCATGATTGAGCCTCTGAATAATGCCACCTAAGAGTTCACAAAGATTTTGACTTCTACAGGTTAAACGTTCAACACGACTGTTACAAAGCTTCAGGAACAGTCTTATTTCAGGGTCTAACAGCACCTTGCTGCTGGTTTTGGTGTTCTTGGTTCAAGGTGTGATCGCGGGTTGCGGTAGTTCTTTACCTTTAGCTTGGTAATGCTCAAACATCGTTTACCTCGCCTTAGAGCGCAAGTAAAGCTAGCTCGTCTCAGTAAGGCTTTGAGTTCTCTGATTTTCTTGGGCATGTCTCTAGCGTACAAAAAGCAAAGAAGTTGGAACGACGGATGAAACCTAGCAACTCTTAGTCATGTAGGGAAAACTGCCTTCTCTCTTTGGGATGGTTTCTGTACCTGCCACAATCACTCTTTCTAGAGAACACACAGTAGAACTAGACTGTATAGTATGATAGCGATTGATTGCAGTTTTGCACCCATTAGGAGACGACCATCATGTTTGCCACTGTTGCTCCCAAACTCTCAAGAGATGATTCATTCCCAAGTCTCGCTGTTAATTCCCAACCAGCTAGAGGAGCTACTTGTCAAGATGCAAACATCATCTTGATAGAGGCGGGTACATGGCAAACCTACCTCTGTCATATCCGTGAAGCTATTTGGAGCGCTCTAGTTGCAAGAAGCAGCGCTAAAAGAGAACACGCCAAGGCTGAGGCTGAAGTAGCAAAATGTGAAAAGCAGCTGCAACTTGCCATTGAAAACGAGTGGTTAGACGAAGCTCGGACGGCACTGCTGCGTCGGACTACCTGGCAAGACCAAGTGCATAGTCTAAAGACCTTAGTAGACAAGCATACTTGCCAAATCATCGCTCTTAAAAACCAACTAGCTTTTTGGGAAAATCAAACACAGGTATCATCGTTCTTAGTGGCTGGGGCATCTGTTGTGCCATGATTAAATCGGTTTGTTTTGGAGTATTAATTAGAGAATGAAAGACTTAATTAATCTAGATGAACTGTTCAAGGTGTGATTCTTCTAAGAGCCACAATTTTGGTCATCAAGATGGAAAACAAAGATTTAAATGCAATGGGTGCGGTCGCATTTGGAGAGAATCATCGCAACCCCGTGTATGCTCTCATCGCCAATTATGGCTAGCGGCAAAGGTGCGAAATAGCTCAATCACCTGCGAGTCTTGTTGGACTCTCCAAGTCAGTCCCACAGTGCGGTGTAGATTCAAATCAGCGAGCGGGATATAAGCAACTTCAGAATCTTGCCACTCTGGCATAATCGTGACACCCAAGCCTGCCGCTACCAATAAGAAAACCCATTCTTCATGAGCGGCGCGGTACACAACCTGAGGTTGCACACCTTGAGATTCAAACAATTGGCAGGTTTCTCCGCACAACTCGCAATTCATGCGCTCGATATAGGGTTGTTTATCCAGTTCTGTGACTCGGACCGTTCCTCTTTGAGCAAACGGATGCGTTTTAGAGACAGCTAGCAGGCGACGTTGGCGAAACAGCGATAGAGACGTTTTTGGACTTTCATGATTGCCGAGTACCGTCATCGCTAGATCGATGTTGCCTAGTTCTAACCAATCCCGCAGTTCTGCCAAATTGCCATCGAGCAACTCGATCGTCACTTGGGGATACTTTTCTCGAAACGTGCCGATCAGCCGCGATAGAGCCGCAATCCGAATCGAGCGTAGAGCACCTAATCTCAGAATCGGCTGATTTTGAAAGCCCTTCAGTTCGTGTAGTGCTGACTGATATGCGTTAAGAATTGTTTTTGCCTTCTCCTCAAAGACCTTCCCGGCTGGGGTAAGAATAGCCCGCCGTCCTCCTCTCTCAAACAGCACTACTCCCATTTCTTGCTCCAGCTTTTTGATACCCACTGATAGAGAGGGCTGGGAGACATATAAGCGTTCCGAAGCTTTGGTAAATCCACCTGTTTCAGCGATTGCCAGGAAGTACCTGATCTGATACAAGTTCATTTATAGACACCGTTTATAACTTTGATGTGAAAAATAGTCTTAATATATAGCTTAACCTGACCAAATATAGAAGATGTGGTCGAGCTGGTATGCACACCTGGCGATACCTAGCACGTCATCAGGAATCCCCTGCGTGCGTTAAACCTACGCCGATCAGCCATTATGGAGGAGTAACCTATGACCTTTCATGTTGGAGAAATTGCGGTTCAGACTCGGGTTGGAGTGCGAGAAGAGGCAGAACAACTTAGGGGCATGATTAACCCCAAGCTCACGCCTGCAGCCCAAATGTTGTTAAAGACGCAGCAGTTGGCAACCACCAGCACCGTTGATGCTAGTGGTCATGTCTGGGGATCCCTGCTCACAGGTCAGCCTAGTTTTATCCGGATTTTAGACCCTCAAACTATTGAAATTGAACCCTCCCCTGTCCCTGATGCTTGGCTCTATCGCCACCTGGAACACAACAGCGAACTAGGACTTCTTGTTATTGACCTCGCCACTCGCAAACGTCTACGTTTGAATGGTTTGGCAGAGGTGGGTTCGGC
The DNA here is from genome assembly GCA_019242465.1 of Chroococcidiopsidaceae cyanobacterium CP_BM_RX_35. The sequence goes on from JAFAVL010000091.1 coordinate 2,633, forward strand.
AGGACAGATTCTCTTGCAAACTCGGGAAGTGTTTTTTAACTGTCCCAAATACATTCAGACACGTCATTTGGAGACCGATACAGTAAAGTCATTAGGTACTGCTGAAACCCAAAGCTTCAAGGTGTTAATCGCAGTTCAGCAGGATTGGATCGTCCGCTCTGAAACCTTTTTCATCGCTAGCTTTAATCCGGAAACGGGTGCAGATGCTTCCCATCGCGGTGGCTATCCAGGATTTATTCGAGTACTGAACGACAGAACATTGCTCTTCCCTGACTACGCTGGCAACAACATGTTCCAGACCCTTGGCAACCTCATCGTAAATCCCAGATTAGGTCTGCTGTTCATTGATTTTGAGCAAGGAAATACTCTCCAACTGACCGGAACAGCAGAGGTCATTTGGGATGAGTCCCGGTTGGTTGACTTTGCTGGAGCGCAGCGACTAGTAGAGTTTCATCTCGATCAGGTGTTGGAAACGACTAATGCCATACCAATGCGCTGGCGGTTTGGGGACTATTCTCTTGCAAATCCAGCATTTGGTAGGGATGATTTATCTTAGACCTTTTATTAAATATTTAGCATTATCTAGCAGATCTTTGTGAAGTGGCTATTTGCAGTTAATGTAAGTCGGTGTTGTACATATAGTTATTCAAATGCGCTCAAGAATAGGTTCAGCACACTAGCAACAATTGCCAGCACAATTGACCCTAATAAGGCAGGTACAAAGCCAGTAATAATCAGACCAAAACCAGGAGTTAAGTAGCTCACTAGCAACAGCATAATGGCATTAACAACAAACAGAAACAACCCTAGGGTAAAAATGGTGAGTGGCAAAGTAAATAACACCACAAGAGGTCGGACAATTGCGTTGACTAGCCCCAAAATGACGGCTGCAACTAAGGCAGCAGCAAAACTTTTGATGATGAATCCTGGGACGATCTGGGCTGTAATCAGCAACGCTACCGCCGTAACGAACCAAGTCAACAAGAAGTGTGGCATGGATGTTTAAACTCCCTTAAGTTAGGATATTGATGTTGACGGCAGTAAATCTGATCAAATGCGGTAAGCTAAGTGTAACTACTCCAACAAAATTCTGGCACTGAACTGGCTACCTTATATGTTTTGGCGGCAACTGGCAGCATTCCTTCTAGTAATTACGGTATTTTGCTGGGCGTTACCCGCCAAAGCAGATTGGTCTCATCCCATGTCATATAGTAATGCAGAGTTGAAAGGACGGGACTTTTCCGGGCAAACTTTGCAGGCGTCTGAATTTTCTAATGCCAACATGGAACTGACTAACTTTTCTGGGGCAGACTTGCGAGGGGCTGTTTTCAGTGCCTCTGTCATGACTAAAGCAAATCTGCATGGGGCAAATCTCGCCAATGCGATGGCGGACCAAGTAGACTTCACTGGTGCCGATTTGAGTGATGCAGTATTGGCGGAGACAATTTTATTACGCTCGGTCTTCGACGATACAGATGTCACAGGTACTGATTTCAGTGACGCTATTCTTGACGGCGCACAAATCAAAGAATTGTGCCGACGAGCTAGTGGTGTGAATTCAAAAACAAGTGTTGGCACTCGTGATTCTTTAGGATGTTGACAAAACAACGGATTGGAGTAGTCGGTGGTGGGCAGTTAGCGTGGATGATGGCAAGTGCAGCTGAGAGGTTGGGGATTGACTTGGTGGTGCAAACGCCTAGTCCTGACGACCCAGCTGTGGCGATCGCTGCTGATACTATCTTCGCCCCAGTAAATGATGCTGCTGCAACGGCTGAAATGGCGACTCGCTGTGATGCGATCACGTTTGAAAATGAGTTTGTCAACTTAGAAGCCTTATCAACCCTTGCCGAGCAGGGCGTTTGTTTTCGTCCAGGATTAAGAGTATTAGCTCCCCTTTTAGATAAATATCATCAACGCTGTTACCTCAGGGATTTAGGTTTGCCTGTTCCTAGGTTTATTGATCTAGAGGAGATGGGGAACTCGGAAGCCAGCCGTGTGGGCGGGTACCCCGACTTGAGCGGACTGGCTGGGGACCCTCTCGGGATTAGGGGTAAATGGGGAAAATTGACTTCCCTTACTCATTTTGGATTTCCGGCGGTGTTGAAAGCCCGTCGTCACGGTTATGACGGACAGGGGACTTTCATTATCAAAGATATTGATGCTTTGCAGCATAGACTAGCAGTCAGTCACAAACAACAGGTGGGATATCAACCCTTGTTTTTATTAGAGGAATTTGTGCCGTTCGAGCGAGAATTAGCTGTCGTTGCGGCTCGTTCTACTGCTGGGGAGGTTGTCACCTTCCCGGTTGTGGAAACTCAACAGGAGGAGCAGGTTTGTCGGCGTGTCCTTGTACCAGCTGACATTACTAACACCATTACTGTTGAGATTGAGGCGATCGCTCACACTCTCTTGCAAGGTTTACAAGCAGTGGGCGTGTTTGGGATTGAGCTGTTTCTCACTGCCAATGGCTCCGTGCTAGTGAATGAAATATCCCCCCGTACCCATAATTCTGGACATTTCACTATAGATGCCTGTGAAACTTCCCAGTTTGAGCAGCACCTACGAGCTGTCTGTGACTTACCCTTGGGCAATCCTGCTCTTCGATGTGGTGGGGCGGTAATGGTCAACCTACTAGGCTATGAAAATTCATCTACTTCTGACTACGCTGCCCAACTACAGCAACTGGAGCAGATCCCGCAAGCACGTGTCTATTGGTATGGTAAGACCGAATCCCGCCCTGGTCGTAAGCTAGGTCACGTTACTGTTTTGCTGGATGCTCAGAACCGCGAACAAGAAACTTTGATCGCGCAGAAGGTTGAATCGATTTGGTACAACCGCTAACTCTAATCTCTTGTTACAATGGGCTGTAGGTTCCACTGCGACGTTGGTGACTGCCAATATGTTTTTGATCTATGACTTTTTAAATAAGGGAACCTAACTGTTCTAGTGGCAGTAGACCGGGCTTGTACCCGGAAACTTTAAGCTAGGCAACCTGGTGCCCACCTGGTTTTACCAGGTCTAAAACTGAGGTAAAACGGCGTTGCGGTGAACTCATCAACTATTGACTCCTCTGACGTACTAAACAGGGGAGTTTTGTTGTTCCAACATTTACATCGATTTTTCGTATCTAAAGCTACAATTTCTCTGCTTGGGTAGCGCTAATATGAAACGATTTAAATAATCTCAATGTTCCGCTGGAGACAGCTCTAGCAGTTCGTCGAGCAAACTAAATTCGAGTTCAAATAGGTTTATTGCAATTGACTGCTCCAGTTTTCCCAGCTACTGTTTCTAGATTAGACAATGGTTTAACTTTTATTCATCAACATCTCTCTACTACTCCTGTTGTTGTAGCAGATGTCTGGGTTGAGGCGGGTGCTCAGCGAGAGCCAGAAAACTGGTCAGGAATGGCCCATTTTCTGGAACATATGATCTTCAAAGGTACTGCCACACTGCCTCCTGGAGCATTTGACAGAGAAATAGAAAATCGGGGTGGCATGACTAATGCAGCGACTAGCCATGACTATGCTCATTACTTTCTCACTACTGCTGTACCCTATCTAGAAGAGACGCTACCCCACCTAGGGGAACTGTTGTTAAATGCCGCTATCCCAGAAAGCGAATTTGCTCTGGAACGGGAAGTTGTTTTAGAAGAAATCCGTCAGGCTTATGATGACCCCGACTGGTTAGGCAATCAGGCTCTCTGTGAGAGCGTTTATCAATGTCACCCCTACGGACGCTCAGTGCTGGGGACAGAGCAAGAGCTAATGCAGCAGTCAGCGGAAGCAATGCGCTGTTTCCATCGTGCCCACTACCAACCGGAAAACATAACGGTAGTGATTGTCGGGGGAATTGCTCTGGAGCCTGCGGCAGAATTGGTGAACAGGACTTTTCAGCAGTCTCAGAAGCAGTCTTGTTGTCCCCCATCGGAGGTAGTAGGAGTACCCCTTAGCACAGGCGAAAATCTTCCGCCATTTCGCTCAGGAATTCGCCGCCAAGAGCTGTCTCTACCTAGAATAGAGCAAGCCCGATTAATGATGGCTTGGAGAGGACCAGGAGTTGAGCAAATTAGCAGTGCTTACGGTTTAGACTTACTCTCTGTCATCCTGGCACAGGGAAGGTCTTCTCGCTTGGTGTGGGAGTTGCGGGAAGAGCAACAATTAGTTCAAGCAATTAATTGCGATTTTCTGCTCCAGCGGGAATCGAGTTTATTTACAATTAGTGCCTGGCTAGAGCCGCAACATCTGGAGCAAGTCGAGTCTTTGATTAGCAAATACCTGGACAATCTACAGAATACACCAGTTTCTTCAGGAGAACTGACCCGTTGTCAACGCCTGTTATGTAATGATTATGCGTTTTCTATGGAAACACCGAACCAAATGGCAAGCCTTTATGGGTATTACAACATGCTTGCCACAGCTGAATTAGCTGTCCTCTATCCACAACAAATCCAGTCGTTTCAATCAGAACATCTCCAGTGACTAGCACAGCAGTATCTATCACCCCAAGATTATGCGGTTACGATACTGAA
>JAFAVL010000016.1 GCA_019242465.1 Chroococcidiopsidaceae cyanobacterium CP_BM_RX_35
TGCTCTACCCGCGACCTATCCCATCGGTCATCATCTGCTCCGCAGGTTTCTTTACCAGGCACCCCTAACCAGACACAAAGAATTGAAGTATCAACAATCAAGACCTTCTGCATGCCAAACCGTCACCGGGCACTTAGACTTTTTTCAATCAATCCCTGAGAAGCCACTCTGCCCAGTGGTCCTGATGCCATTAACTTCGGTAGATTCTCAAGCTGTTCCAGCATCGTGAGTTTACTGTCTCCAGTCTCGTGATCGCGGTGCGCGACAACGACAAAAGGAATCTGCTCTGGGTCTAATGCATTCAACAATGCCAAATTATAGGTTGTAATCAACACATCAATCTGACGCTTATCCCCTATCTCCATCAGCATCTTTAGGAGCCGCCCAGAACGAGAAGGATGCAAGCCATTATCAACTTCTTCAATTACAATTTGACTGCCGCTAGGTCTGGTTAATAATGCAGCAAGAATTGCCAGAAACCGCAACGTACCATCTGACATTCCCCGTGCATCGATTGTTATTGGTTTCTGTCCAGGCACCCACAATTCTTCACAGTAGAGCATGGCATCTGCACCAAACTTCCCAACTGGCTCAGCCCAAACCCGTTGAATATCTGCCTCTAGCAGTTGTGTGGCGTAGGCAGATAAGGTTAACTCGATGTATTGTTTATGTTTGTCTGGTAACGCTGCCAGGACACCTGCAATATTTGAGGCATCATTATACAAGCGATCGGACAAGGGTGAATATCCTCTCATCTGTGAAGGATTGGGCTCGAGAATAAAGATGTTCTCCAAATCTCGTAAAACGGTATCCACACCCTCTGTAATTTCTTTTCGTAAGGTTGTTAGCCCAGCTAACTGGGTTAAAACTGATGCCGATCGATGCATCTCTTTAGGACTACCCTTTTTCTCGGTGTAGAGCCTTGTAAAGATACTAGGGCTATCCTTAGTTACTGGATCTGTTTGAAACAGATGTATTTGATATAGATTCTTTTCGGTTTTCGGTCGTAGCTGCAATCGATCGAGTGATTCGGCAACCAGTTGTACTCTCGGTACGGTTTCAACCGTAATACTGTATAAATAATCAGTGTGGTCGTCTTCAGTTCCTACCAAGGCTTTCAGCGTGAATTGTGTTGCTGGTCTCAATGCTGCCCACTCAACCCCCCCACAAATTGCAGGAAGTTGAGGATCTCCAGCCAGGGCAACCTGAAGATCTTTGCCCTGTGCAATTCGATTCAAAAAAGCTAACCCATCCAGAGCATTAGATTTACCGCTAGCATTTGCCCCAATCAAAATCGTCAGTGGCTCAATCTCTAAATCCGCAGAATGAAAGCTTTTCCAGTTTTCTAGGATGAGTTGCTTTAGCATGACAAAGCCCAAACCAGTTTATTCTCAAGCCAGTTCTACCAAAGTTCACCCTAGCAAAACGACTTATTTACAGCCTACTCCAACACAATCTGAACTTTACTCAAGTATTTTCCCTTGGTCTGACTGCTCAGATAATTTTCAAATCGCTTCTTATCTCAGCTACAGTCACAGGGGAACCGTCAGATAGCAAAGCTGCTTTCACTCTATTTCAGACAACACACCTTGCAATACCTGAATAACAGATTGGCTCAAGGTTTCTGGCAATTGACGTGATATCAAAAACTCTATCAATTGCCGTTGCGACTCAGGTAATAACTAATAGCCATAAATGAAGATTGTCTAACATTCTGGCTGTAACTGCACTGTTCGCCACAAAAGCTTTGCAGTCGTTGGTTCACAGTCAAGTCATGATGATAAAGTTGCTGAGTCAATTTCTCACCGGGATAGTAGTGATGAAGTTCGCTTAAAGCAATCCTCATCGCAAACTCTTCTAGATGCAGATCGGTTTCCGGCAGGACGTGCAGTTCACCGTGTCGGGCAATTTCTAACACCCTATAGAGTCACAGGAACTCAGCTTCAGCAAGCTTGCCACTATTGAACTGTTTTTGAATTCATCCCTCAATTTTCTGTTCGCATAGGGTTTTCGCCCGCTTAATATCCATTGTATCGGTTAGGTCAAAGTTGAGTGAAAAGGTTTGGTTCATATTGTCATAGTTTAGGATTTGGTGCTTTCCAACAAGCCATCGCTTGGGATTGTCCATCAACACCTTGTCCCAGAAACCTAAGTTATCATCCTCATAGCCAATCAGCATCTGCGCTAGGTCTGCCCTGCTTGAAAACCCTTCTCGCGTCAACAGATGCAGAATAATAGCGGGTTGATAAACCGTCATCATCGTCATCTTCTGGCTAAGAAACGCTAGCAGTTCAGTAATAGGGCGCATAACTGCAGTCCCTTTTATAGGATGTCCTGATAGATGACGGACTCACGCATAATCTACTCCCGAAAAAGTTGGCAAATTAGAGCCTCCCTAGTTTAGCTACGAAATGGCCTGAATGCTGACTCTACCGCCGACTACTACTTGAAGCCTCAACTCGTAACCGTGCAATAAAGCCATGCCGACTAGTAGAATCTGTGTCCACAGCATCTACAGCGATACGACGAAGCTGCCCATCCCAAAGTAGCGTTGCCTCATAAATATCGAAGAGGCTTTCGCTGCCGTCTGCTAAGACGGCTCGCCCTCTCCGACGAAACGGAAGACCTAGTATTGTAATTAGCGAAGACGGCAAAGTCAAAAAGCCATTGAATCCAGTATCAACCAAGGCCTCAATCTCTTGCTCCTGCCCTTGAGGACCGCTTACTACCACGCGAATAATTGCCTCACGATAGACATTAACAAACCTACAATCACTTGCTAGAGAGATGGTTTGATCCCAACCGACGCGCATAACGGGAACCTACTCGTACTATCCATACCTGTGCATGAGGATAGCGGATTAGGAGGCGGTCTGAAGCCGCTACTTCGTCTGCGTCCATCTCGTAGTTACCCGTTTTAATATCAATCAAGATAAACTTGCCCTCATCCTCAGCTTTGACTTGGGGGCGAATGTCACGCTCATAAATTTCATTGCCGCGCTGGGCAAACTCTTCTTGGCTATAGCGTGGCTGTAGTATTGACATTCCCTCTTGTGTTCTTTAAGCAACAATTTTACTATCGAACTCTAGCCTAGTACTTATTCAATAGAAGCAAGTCTTAACCCGCAGGTTGGCTTAAACAGGTGAGAATGCTAAAACCCCTTACACTCATTTCCCTTTGTCTCGATAGGTGCTAGATGTCAGTAACTTCCAAACCATTTCTCCAACCACTCGACCGCGTCGCGATCGCGCTCATGCTAGGACTAAGTTTGCTCATCGGGCTGCTATTGTGGCAAGGCAGTGGCGCGCGACCACATGTCGGAGATTTCAGCTGGCAGGATAAACAAGTTGGGGCAGAAGATACCGCCTTTACTATGACCTTTAGCCGTCCAATGGACACAAAGAGTGTGGAGGAGAATCTGCATATTGACCCACCTCTACCCGGTAAATTTAGCTGGGCTGGGCGGCGAATGGTCTATACCCTGCTCTCTCCCGCTCCCTATGACACAACTTATACAGTAAAATTGCCGAATGCACGGGATCGGTTCACAGAGGGAGGAGCGAAGAACAGACAACTCCAGCCTTTTGTCGGTCACTTCAAAAGCCGTGATCGCGCCTTTATTTATCTAGGTGTGACAGGAGAAGAGCAAGGGCGCTTAGTACTCTACAATCTCACCCACCAGCAAAAACAACTACTTACTCCGATGGAATTGGTTGTAGTTGACTTTAAGCCTTACCCAACTGGAGAGAAGGTTTTATTTTCTGCTACTAAACGCCAGCCAGGTTTGCTGGCGTCCCAGCTGTACACCGTGACAACAGGAATGGGAGCTAGTGATCGCGCAACACCATCAGATCCATCTGGCAAAATTGACCTGGTTTTAGACAATAAAGACTACCAAAACCTGAAATTTGACCTATCCCCCGATGGCAAGACTATAGTTGTTCAGCGGGTGAACCGTCGCAACCCAGGCGATCTCGACCTTTGGGTGCTGCGTCCCAATCAGTCGCCTCAGCCCATGGCAGCTCAACCGGGAGGAGACTTTATGATTACGCCCGACAGTACAGCTGTAGCTATGGCTCAGGGGCAGGGCGTAGCGATTCTACCGCTACAGTCGCCTGCCCAAAAACCTTTGGACTTTCTGCCACAATTTGGTCTAGTGCTGGACTTTGCTAAGGATGGCTCAGCAGCGGCAATGGTGAAATTTAATTCCGACTACACGCGATCGCTATTTTTGGTGACTAACCAAGGTGTGCAGAAGCAACTTCTCCGCACAACTGGCTCGATTCTCAGTGCCCAGTTTAACCCGACTAAACAGACCCTTTACTGCCTGCTGACTCAGCTGATGGCAGGAAAAACCTATCAGGAACAGCCATATTTAGCGGCGATCGACCTCAAAACTGGGAAACAGACATTGCTATCAGCACTACCTCAGCAACGCGATGTACAATGGAGCCTTTCTCCTGACGGTTTAGCGCTGCTATTCGATCAGATCGTCACAGCACCAACGTCATCTCAGTCTAATAATTCGTCAACCCATGCTGGAGGAGCAGCAATTGCCACTAGTCGTCTTTGGCTACTTCCCCTCCTACCAGCCACATCCAGTGAGGGAAGTCAGCCCCAACTGCAACCAGAGTCTTTACCCTTACCAGGCTTCCATCCTCATTGGCTACCGTGATTCGCACTCTTTACTTGTGTTCAAAGTGAGATCGTGGTATGAGACCTGTAGTGCACGAGGAGTTATGAGCTGCTGGAGGAAAAATCATGAATGAAGCTGATAGAATAACTAACACGGCAAATTCTGAAGCGGCTATGGCAAATCCGCGTACTGACGATGCACGTGATGAGAAGAACTCATCTGTCAATTTGTCAGCACCCTCATCCTCTCACCGCCTAGATTGGGTTGCCCTGACTCATAAACTACAATTTTCTTCAAACATCGACCACCTCAATCAGGTGAAAGAACTCCGTCAAGCACTAGCCGAGTCGCAACAGGCACTAAAGGAGTACAAAGAGTGCGCAAACGTTAGAGAATTACTCCTCAGCCAACATGTTCAGGAACTCGCGGCTACTCAAGCACAAGTGCAACAACTGCGGCACGAGTTGGAAGCTTCTCATCAAACTGTCCAACGCCAGCAGATCTTAATTGAAACCTTAACAATTCAGTTTGAAAGTAGCCAGGAACGTGTAGCCCAGTTGGAACGGGAGTTTGCCCTCAACCAGCAACGTTATAACGAGCAATCTTACCAACTCGTGCAGACAGAAAACGCCTGCCGCGAGTTACGCTCTCGCCTGAGCCGCCAGCAAAGCCACACTCTACAATTCAAAGTTGCTCTGGAAAAGTGTCTAGAGGTACCTCTACCTGGATATCAATTTCAGAATGAAGATTTCCTTACCAACTCCCCACCGTCCGCCACTCTTTTCGCCTCGGTTGCAAGTCCCCCACGCAAGTTTAAAACTGCACCTGAGCTGCCATCAATCCTACTTCCCAAGGCACAGTCTATTCCACCCTGGTCTGTTCCCCTGCTCACCTCAACGCAATACGAGCCTATCTCGCAAACACCCCATGGCTCCATTACTCCCTTAGAAGCTGATGGCGCGTTCCCAATCTCTACAGAAGAAGAATCCCTGTTTGCGAACCTTA
>JAFAVL010000435.1 GCA_019242465.1 Chroococcidiopsidaceae cyanobacterium CP_BM_RX_35
ACCAGTAGCATTTTGCGGACTTTCAGTTGCCGTGCTACATCCACAGTGACAGCAGTGCCCTGGTAATCTTGCTTATCGGGGCGCAGAACCAGGATCATCACATGGGAGATGGCGATCGACAAAAAGGTTTCCTTTGACAACCCCGGATGGGTATCGATAAAGAGGTAGTCAAGCTGAAGCGTCTTGACCAGCTTCCGAAATCCATCATTCATCAGCTTGACATCATAGCCATCCTTCAAAATGCGGGCAATGTTATCGGCTTTGACGCTGGAGGGAACCAGAAACAGTTTTCCCGTCCCCTCCACACCTACATTCGCACTGACATCATAGGCAGCATCTTCAATCGAACTTTCGCCCCAGAGATAATTGTTCAGAGTTTTAGAGGTTTGCTCTGGCTCCAGACAGAACAGATTATGAATACCGGGCGAGGGGACATCCGTATCGACTACAGCAACCCGATTACCTAGCAACGCGACCGTAGTTGACAAGTTGGCAGTAAAGTTAGACTTACCTGTACCGCCTCGATAGGAGTGTATAGAAACAACTTTAGGCATATCTGTAGTAGTGAATTAATGACGCAAACGCCCTTTCAAAAAATACCAGACAAAATTTAGCATCAAAGAAAACTCTATATTCCTTCATAAGAAGCCATTTCAAGGCGCGGAAACTGTAGCTTTTGCGACGGTTTTTCTATGCACGGTTAAATGTATTCGTGATTTTGTCACTAAACTCAAAGCGGGGAAGTTCTAGATCTGGTGTTTGACTATACTAAGGAGTAAGTTACCTTCGTCGCGACTGTAACCAGTCAAAAATTTGTTTTGCTGTCGTATGGAGGTCTATTCCTAGAAGGACAGGCACAACCATTTCTCCAAAAGATGATGGCGAGAGGGTGATCGCTCCAGAACATCATTATCACCCCTTCTGTAGAATCGAGCAGCCAGCCCAGTTGCGTGCCGTTAGACGGATTTGAATCTTCGCAATCAAATTTGTCGTACTCTGCTCAAGTGCTAGAATCTACTTGATGGGTAGGTCTAATGAAGTTCTGGGCGGATTTAGCTAAGCTCCCATTCCGGAATACTGTTTCAGTCCCCGCCGCCACAGCCAGCGATTCCCAACAAAAAACACTACACCCCAACCAAGCATTACCACCAACCCTCGCCCTACCTCAACTGGTAGCCCAATCAAAATAGATGCCGGAAAATTAATCAGGTAGGGAAACGGAGTCCAAACCAGAACCTGACGTACAGGTGCAGGGAACATTTTCAGCGGAGCAATCATCCCCGAAAGAAACAGATAGAACAAAAACCAAAAGTTCTCGATTGCCATTGCTCGTTCTGTCCAGAAGGCAAACATCGCAAAGGTGTATTGAATAAGAAATCGCAGAGCAAAGGCAAGTACCAGCACTATTAAAAATAGTAAGAACCTTGCAGGACTTGGTACCCAGAAAGCTTGTGGGTAAAGCATGAAGAAAAAACCTACCAGCGCCAGTGCGAACGGTAAGCGGGCAAGTCTTTCGGACAGATGGCTGGCAACGTGATGCCAGACTGGATCGAGCGGCTGTAGCAGCCGAGGCGAAAGCCTTCCCTCCACCACTTCCTTTTCAAACTCGTAGATCACCCAAACTGTAGTGAACTGCCTGATCAAAAAAACTGCCAGAAAGTAGCGCACAAAGTCTACAGGTGTTAGCCCAAACTTGCCGCCTTGGGCTGCCTGTGTCCAAACTCCCATCAGGATAAGTGGTAGGGTTCCAGACAAAGCCCACAAAAATAGCTCCGCTCTGTACTCCAGCATGTAGGCATAGTAAGCCGAGAGCAAAACCTTAGCTTTTCTGATAGCCGAACTCAAGAAACTACCCCCGCACGAAATACGCGACCAATCACTTCTTCAACTGGCGGCTCGGTCACAGTTAAATCTATTACGTCCAACTCTGCTAGCATTTTAGCCACTGTGCCAGTTAGCACTCCGCGCTGTACGAGAAAACGTACTGATGGACCTTCTATCTGTTTAATTTCACCATAGGTCAACAATTCGGCCTCAGTTTGGGGATGGGCGAGTTTCACCTGTACCTCACGGTAAGGGGCAAAGCGCTCCAACAGCCCATCTAGGCTGCCGTCATAAATCAGCTGTCCCTGATGGATCAGCAGCACTCGGTGGCAGAGGGCAGTGATGTCTGCCATGTAGTGGCTGGTTAATAAAATTGTGGCTCCATATCGCTGGTTGTACTCGCGCAGGAATTCGCGCACTCCCACTTGGGCATTAACGTCGAGTCCCAGTGTCGGCTCGTCTAAAAAGAGGACTTGGGGTTGGTGCAATAGTGCTGCTAGCAGTTCAGCCTTCATGCGCTCACCCAAAGAAAGTTTGCGGACGGGCTGGGTGAGCTTGCCTTCTAGAGCTAGCATCTCAGTCAGTTCACCAACTCGCTGCCGATACTCTCGCTCGGAAAGACCATAAATGGCAGCATTGATCTTGAGGGAGTCCAGTGCTGGCAAGTCCCAAATTAGCTGCTGTTTTTGCCCCATGACCAGTGTGATTTGCTGCAAAAAGGCGGCTTGGCGTCGGAAGGGGATGTATCCCGCTACCCTCACCCGTCCGGCAGAAGGATGAATCAGCCCTGTGAGCATTTTCAACGTAGTGGTTTTACCCGCCCCGTTGGCTCCCAAAAAACCAACGACCTCTCCAGGCTCGATTTGGAACGAAACTTGCTTAACTGCCTCCACAGCCCGATAGGAGCGGCGCACGAAGTGCAGCAATGTCCCCTTGATGCCTGGTTCTTTGACAGCTACTGGATAGACTTTGCTTAGGTTTTCAACCAGTACAGTGGGCATAAAGTTGACTTTGACTCAAAGAAGCGCTCAGATTGTTTGACACAGGGCAGAACCAATTGATTAGCCCAAAATTAAGTATGGTATGAATTCAGCGTCTTGCCCACTGTCTTAGGGAACCTCTAATTAACCCATGCTACAAGGATTTTTTCAGATTGCTGTAACGCTCATCATCTTGGTAGCGATCGCTCCCTTTTTTGGTAAATATATAGCGCGGGTCTACCTAGGGGAAAAAACTTTACTCGATTCAGTCATGATTCCCCTAGAGCAAGTCATATATGCCTTGAGTGGTGTACGAGCCAAAGAGAACATGACTGGGTGGCAGTATATCCGCGCCGTGATGTTCAGCAACATCATTGCAGCTTTACTTGTGTTTGCACTGCTCAAAGCGCAGGCATTTCTGCCTCTGAATCCCACTCAGTTAGCTATACCTGCTTGGGATACGGTACTCCACACCACTATCTCATTTTTGACTAACACAGACCAGCAGCATTACTCTGGCGAAACCACATTGAGCTACCTCAGCCAGATCTTGGGTATAGGTTACATGTTCTTTATTTCTGCCGCCACAGGCTTAGCTGTGAGTATTGCCTTTATTCGGGGCTTGACTGGGAAGCCGTTGGGAAACTTTTATGTCGATCTAACCCTGTCTGTGACACGCATCTTGCTACCAATCTCACTAGTGGGAGCCGTAATATTACTAGCATTAGGCGTACCAGAAACACTATTGGGACCTCAGATAGTTACTACATTGGATGGAGCAACGCAAGCAATTGCTAGAGGTCCTGTCGCTCATTTTGAAATCATTAAGCTGCTAGGAGAAAATGGTGGCGGCTTCTTTGGACAGAACTCTGCCCATCCGTTTGAGAATCCTAACCCCACTGCCAATCTGCTGGAAACTATCGCTATGGTCAGCATTCCAGCTGCCTTTATCTTCACATATGGTGTTTTTACAGGTAACACCAAGCAAGCCAAGCTGCTTTTCTGGATGGTATTCATCATCTTTGTGGTTTTAATTGGGGTGACAGCAGTTGATGAGTACCAGGGCAATCCCCTCATTAACGATTTCCTAGATCTAGACCCGGATCTTCAGGCTAATTTGGAGGGTAAAGAAACTCGATTCGGCTGGGCACAAACAGCGCTATTCACAGTGACGACTACTGGGACTATGTGTGGAGCTGTAAACGCGATGCTTGATTCTCTAATGCCGCTGGGTCAATTTTCTGCCCTATTTAACCTGTTCCTCCAAATCATTTGGGGTGGTCAGGGAACTGGGACAGCTTACCTATTCATCTACCTAATTTTGTCAGTTTTCGTTACGGGCTTAATGGTAGGGCGAACGCCAGAGCTTTTGGGTCGCAAAATTGAGAAATCGGAAGTTGTCCTTGCCAGCGTAGTCCTGCTAGTTCACCCGCTCGTTATCTTGTTCCCATCTGCGATCACTCTAGCCTTTCCTGACCAGTTAGCAGGTATAGGCAATCCAGGGTTTCATGGTGTAACCGAGGTAGTTTATGAGTACGCCTCAGCCGCAGCGAACAATGGTTCTGGTTTTGCTGGTCTAGGAAATAGCGAACCTGATAAGACCGCTTTATGGTGGAATCTCAGTTGTCTTTTCCCTTTAATAGTGGGACGCTACGTGCCGATTGTTGCCATGCTGCTATTAGCTGATAGTATGGGGCGCAAACAGCCTGTACCTGAAACCATGGGAACACTGCGAACCGATACAGTTCTATTTACCGCAGTCACAGCAGGGGTCATTGTGATTTTGGGAGTACTGACGTTCTTTCCCGTTATTGCCTTGGGTCCGATCGCTGAGGCTTTTCAACTTGCTAAAGGGTAAGGTGTTGCGGTCTGTGACTTGGGTTTGTTGTCGTTTTTTTTGCTGGAGCGCCTGTAATGTCTATTGTGAGAGACTTTATTAGAGCTATTCGTATCACCCTAGTTCTCTGGGTACTGACAGTAGTTATATATCCTGCTGTCGTACTCCTGGTAGGTCAGAGATTCTTTCCATACCAAGCTAATGGTAGTCTGGTGCAAAATTTACAGGGACAAGAGGTGGGGTCGGCTTTGATCGGTCAACCTTTCACTGCCGAACGGTATTTCTGGAGTCGTCCTAGCTCGATTAACTATGGCACAGTTGATCGAAAGAATGACAAGCAACATATCCTCAAAACTGGGATATCCGGTGCTAGTAATTTGGCACCTAGTAATCCAGACTTGCTTAAACAAGTGCAGGGACGAATTGACAAGCTGAAACAGGCTGGTGTATTGCCAATAACTGCTGATTTGGTTTACACTTCTGGCTCTGGCTTGGACCCCCATATTACACCAGAAGCAGCCATGGCTCAGCTCAATCGGGTAGCTCGGGTTCGTGGCTTTTCCACCGACCAGATCAATGAGTTAATTGCTAAACACACACAAGGCAGATTCTTGGGAATTTTTGGCGAGCCTGGTGTCAACGTTTTAAATTTGAATCGGGACCTTGATGTTGCGCAGGCTGCTCGCGAATAAAATTAAGGCGGGTAAAAGTTATTGTCCCTGCTAATTTTTTGCTTATTAGTATGACTCGAGTTATCGGCTTAATAAGTGGTACGTCAGTAGACGGCATTGATGCCGCCTTGGTAGATGTTTTTGGGACTGATTGGGACTTAAAAGTTGAGCTACTAGCTGGAGCAACCTATCCGTACCCACCTAACCTCAGGCAGCAAATTCTAGCAGTTTGTGGTGGTGCAGCCCTCTCAATGGCAGAGTTGGCAGAATTAGATGATGCGATCGCGCTGGTTTTTGCCCAGGCAGCTCAAAACATTCAAAGCGATTACGCCCCAGCAGAGTTAATTGGCTCTCATGGTCAAACGGTTTACCACCGACCCCGTGAAGAGGATGGGGGGCAGGGGGGGCTCGGGGTCCCCTCTGGGGAACTCGGGGTCCCCACGAAGTGGGGATTAGGGGCAGGGGGGAAAGAAGAAGAGAGTAAGAGATTTGCTCAACTGGGATATAGCTTACAGCTGGGGCGTGGTGCGGTGATTGCTCAGTTGACTGGTATTCCTTGCATCACTAATTTCCGTAGTGCTGATATTGCTGCTGGGGGTCAAGGTGCCCCTCTGGTATCTAGGGTAGATGCTTATCTGCTGAATGATCCGCAGGCTTCTCGCTGTGTACAAAACATTGGCGGTATTGGTAATGTGACTTATCTACCGACAGCTGAGGATAAATCTCTTTGGGAACAACAAATTCGCGGCTGGGATACTGGACCAGGCAATACCCTTTTGGATCTAGCAGTGCAGCATTTTACTAATGGAACTAAAACCTATGACCAAGACGGTAAGATAGCTGCCACTGGCACTCCCTGTTGGGGATTGGTAGAACATTGGTTACGGCAAGATTACTTCCAACAACCACCACCTAAATCGACTGGGCGAGAGCATTTTGGCTCTCAATACTTGCATCAGTGTTTGGCTGAAGCTGCGGCATATCAGCTGGCTCAAGCTAACTTGTTAGCGACTCTAACAGAACTGACAGCTGCTTCAATTGCTCACAGCTATCAAACTTTCTTGCCGCAGATGCCTCAGCAAGTGCTGTTGTGCGGTGGCGGGAGTCGTAATTTATACTTAAGACATCGGCTTGAGGTGCAGCTAGAATCGGTGCAGGTGCTAACCACAGACGAAGTAGGCTTAAGTGCGGATTTTAAGGAAGCAATTGCCTTTGCTGTTCTAGCCTACTGGCGTGAGCTAGGGCTTCCTGGGAACTTACCTCAAGTCACAGGTGCAAGTCAATCTGTCCTTTTAGGAGACGTTCACCCAGTTCATGGCGGGCACATCTAAACCCTCCTCCCTACCTGCCGATGCTCGATCCTTATATTGATCGCTTACTTGCCAAGCGCTATCGAATCCAAAAATTGATTGGCACTGGAGCAATGAGCCGGGTTTATTTAGCAAGCGATATTTTGCTAGGAGGTGTACCTGTTGCCATTAAGTTTCTCGCCCTGGCAATCAAGCAGCAAAAAAAAATCCGCGTGCGGGAGCGCTTTGAGCAAGAAGCGAAGATCTGTGCCCTCCTTAGCCAAAAAACTAGCCATATTGTCCAAGTGACGGATTACGGTGTAGATGAAAATGATACCCCATTCTATGTCATGGAATATTTGCAAGGGAAGAACTTGAGCCATGTCATCCGCCTGCAACCGCTTGCTTTAGCAACATTCTTACGTCTAGCACGTCAAATTAGCATCGGGTTGCAGTGCGCTCACCAGGGTGTATGGATTAATGATGCCATCTGTCCCATCATTCACCGAGATCTGAAACCAAGCAACATCTTGGTGTTGTATGACT
>JAFAVL010000620.1 GCA_019242465.1 Chroococcidiopsidaceae cyanobacterium CP_BM_RX_35
CTAAACCCTGTCAAATAGCAATCGAGCATTGCCTCACCAAGAACAAGAACCTTGAGATCAGCAATCACATCTAGTAGCTGCAACATGTTAGTGTTCACCATTGTCCTCCGACGTAATTACTAGCGCTGCCTTAGTTAGGTCAGTAACTATGTAGTGTGGCGATCGCTGCTGGGACATTTGCCACTCCGTCTCATTGCCGTTGTCAATCAGTACCGTCTTACACCCGGCTCTATGACCAGCCTCCACATCATTAAGAATATCGCCGATAAACCACGACTGGGCTAGGTTGATATTATGTTTATCTGCGGCATAAAGCAGCAGCCCTGGTTCGGGTTTGCGGCAAGAGCAGTTCTTAGCAAATTCTTGCACGACACCATCTGGATGATGGGGGCAGTAGTAGAACCCAGCCAGAGGGACACCAGCATCTGCCAATAATTGGCGTAATCGAGCCTCTACAGCCACCAATGCCAATTCTGGAAAGTAGCCCCGCGCTACACCGGACTGATTAGTAATCACAATTAATTGGTATCCAGATGCATTAAGTAACTGCAATCCCTCCACTGCACCTTGTGTTAACTGAACGCGCTCCGGGTCAACATTGTACGGCACATCTTCGATTAAAGTACCATCCTTGTCAAGGAATACTGCCTTTATGGACACACGTCTAGATGACTTACGCATAGAGCAACGGTTTATAATCGTAAGTCACAACCTTACCCCTCCAAGGTCGATATTAGAGTAGGTCATGGAAGACAACAGGAAGCTTGCTGCCAACGAGCAAGCTCTAGAAATTTTGAATCGCTGTGCTAACTCATTACATGTAGTAACGATCGGTCGCCTTATCGGACCACTTACTGCAGAGGTCCTTAGACCAGCCCTCGATTTGCTGCAAAAGCGTCATCCTCGTCTTAACTCTCGTATTGTAGGGAGTTTAGATAATTTGCGTTTTGAAGATGGTGCGATCAGGATTCCTTTACGAGTCGTGGAAAAATTTGACAGTTCCCAATGGCAAGAAGTTGTTTTGGAGGAACTGAATCAGAAGATTGAGAGTCACCAAGGTCTAATGCGAGCTGTGCTAGTTCATTTCGAACGAGAAAATAACGTCAGCTATCTAATCATAACCTTGCACCATGCTATATCAGATGGGTTGTCAAGTATTCAACTCTACTCGGAAATACTGACATACTGCCAAAAAATAGCTGCTAGTGAACCAATTAGTGAAGTTATAAGGTTGCCTCCACTCCCATCGGTCGAACGGTTACTACCAAAATCACTGCAGGGGTTTCGAGGGCTGATGGATGGATTCTATAGCTTGCTGAGACTGAAGTTTCTACATGACTGGCATCGACCAGAAACCTTGGGGTTTGAGAAGTACGTATCTATTGAGTCCCGGCGCAGCAACATGATTCATAGACGTTTAGATAAAGAGCTAACAGAACAAATCGTCAACTGTTGTCGTCAAGAAAAAACAACTGTGCAAGCTGCTTTGTGTGCGGCAATGATGTGGGCAGTTGCAAAACAGATTACTGTTGGAAAAAGGGTAAGTATACGTCTAAGCTGTCAATCTTTTGTAAGTTTGCGTCAGCGTCTGCAACCAATAATTGGCAATGAAGATTTGGGAATGTTAGTTTCTTTCATTATCTCATTCCATACGCTAGAAACAAATATGTCTTTTTGGGGTTTAGCACGGAATATAAGACAACAGCTAGAGGTTGATTTAGAGGCTAGCGCTATTTTCAGCCTCATGTTGATGTTAAGAAATATATTTGAATTTCTTCTTGCTCACCCAAAAGAAATACCTACAAGTGTGGCTCTCTCCAATATTGGTCGAGTCAATATTTCTCAAGCTTACGGCTTATTCAAAATAGAAGAAATTAGCTTCACTACTGCAGCGGCGGCCTCTGGAGGAGCTTTAGTTGCTACTGTTTTGACCTTTGCGGAAAAAATGATTTTAAATTTCGCTTTTTCGGAACCTTCGATTAGTCAGAGAACAATGGAGCAGCTAGTAGACAGTACAGTTACCTATCTTATTGATGCTTGTAAAAGAAAAGAGGCCGGTATAGAAAAATAAAAAGTTGTGAACTGGCAAAGCTCAGATTTTTTATCCTTCTATTCATAAGTAGTAATACTATGACTGAGCTGCCCAAATTTACTGAAGTTGCTACTCAATATCAGTTTTTGAATGCAATGCTATCACCGACATTGCCAAAATGCAATGGATTAGTTCCGTACCTCATTTGCTTTAGAATTGATTAGCTCAAATTGTCCTCCTAACTATCAGCAATAGATTGTGACATCTATGCCACATTCATCTGCTAGATAACAGAGAGCCTTAAAGCGCAGTCCAATCACTTGCTCGTAGAAAGGATTTAATTTACATAGAGGTGGAATGTGGAACAAGGTGCGGCTGAAGAACTTAATATCTTGCTCAAAAGGGCATTGAGCTGGAATCATCTGGCACAGTAGTCGAGCTACATTAGGGTCATGAATTTCTATCGTATCGAGCCAGTAGACTAATCTCTTTAAACTAAAAGGTTTAACCATAACAACCATTCCTTTTAATTCAGTTGGGTATCTAAACCCTTTCATTGGTTTAATACGTTGACTTCTGCCTGCTTATGCATGTAGCATGAGCCATCAAATCTTGGGATGCATTTCGTCTTACGGGATATGAGGAACTACTATCTGAAGTCGCACCCTTCCAGATTCTGCGTAAATAGATTCAAAAAACTTAATTTTTGTAGTTACCAGAGATTTTTTTGATGTTTTGTGTCTTCATCGTGTGAACTCAAAGGGATTATCCGCTGGTGCAAAATATCAGGACTCTGATCTAACGCGAGAAGTTCCAGTATGAATGGAGTTATAAGAAAGCATATCTAGCGACAGCAGTTGTCCCTCTCCTTAGGAAGGATGAATGCTTGTGTTCCTCGTGCCACTATAAAGCCTCAAGTCTTGCAAGGTAGGCTTTATGGCTCTAGAGAGCGTAATTTTAGATGTTGATGGAACGCTAGTTTTAAGCAATGATGCTCATGCTCAAGCCTGGGTAGAGGCATTTGCTGCTTATGGATACAAGCTCCCGTTTGAAAAAATTCGTCCGCTGATCGGTATGGGTGGAGATCAAGTTATTCCCCGGCTTGTGCCAGAACTCAACGATAAGGAGGGAACTGGAAAGCAAATAGCCGATCGCCGCAAGGAATTGATTCTTACTAAGTTTGGTTCGCAACTTGCAGCAGCCAACGGTGCGCGGGAGTTAGTACAAAAAATGCAAGCTGCCGGATTACACCTGATTGTTGCCAGTTCATCTTCCCCGCAAGAGATGGAAATCCTGCTTAAGGTTGCTGGCGTCGAAGATTTAATTCAGGAGTTTACCACTTCCAGTGATGCGGAAGCTTCTAAACCAGAACCCGATATTGTCGAAGCAGCTATAAGCAAAGCGCATCTAGAAGCTGACAAAACGGTGATGATAGGAGACGCGCCTTACGATATTGAGGCTGCTGGTAAAGTAGGAATTGGGGTGATTGCTCTTCGTTGCGGTGGCTTTAGCGATGAACAACTAGCTGGCGCACTTGCCATCTATAACGATCCGGCAGATTTGCTGGATCACTATGCTCAGTCTCTTCTTGCCTCATAATGTATTTTGGAGGTCAGAGTTGCCGCGTCTGTATTTATCGTACTGTTTGCAGCATTGTCACCCGATTGCCATGTTGGCTTCACATCTAATCGCTACACTTTGATCAAGCAGACATTAAGTTTGTTTCTCACACCACATAATCCGCTCTCTTGGAAAGTATGTTGCAAGAGAGCGTTTTTATTTATTCTAAAATCTTCACTACCTAACTGGACTATAAAATAATTCTCTTCTTTGACTAGATGAAACCTTACCAGCAGATACAAATTTTGGATTGTGCAGAGCGGCTTGTACCAATTCCCCTAGAACTGTTTGCAATAGAGTCTCCACACCCCTACCAGCGTTTGGGTGCGCCCTATGGGGAATGCTCTCCTTACCTTCTCCGTCAAAGCGTCCTTAATAGTTTGCTGCAAGCCCAAGCTCGGTTGCAATCCCGTCATCCTAACTGGCGTCTACAAATTTTCGATGCCTATCGCCCAGTAGCAGTACAGCAGTTCATGGTGAACTATACATTTGCTGAAGTAGTTAAAAGTCAGGGCTTCGTCCCATCTCAGTTATCAGAAGTACAGCGTCAGACAATTTGGCACCAGGTTTATCAAATCTGGGCAGTGCCTAGCCTCAACCCCAGCACTCCACCGCCTCACAGTACTGGTGCCGCTGTAGATGTGACGCTGGTAGACAACACAGGCAAGACAGTAAACATGGGTTCTGCGATTGATGAACTGTCAGTGCGATCGCATCCTGATTACTTCGCGAGTAGCATCAACCCATTGGAACAACAGTATCATGTCTACCGACAGTTGTTGTGTCAGGTGATGGTGAGTGCTGGGTTTCAACGCCATCCAGCAGAATGGTGGCATTTCTCTATAGGCGATCAGATGTGGGCTTGGCTAAGTTGTCAGACAAATCCAGATAACCCTGTCGTAGCAAGATACGGGCGTGTTGAGAATTAAGAGACACAAATCGCTCATACTGCAAATAGCTACTCTTCTCCTGAAATCTTCAGCGCATATGCCAGGGCAGCTTGTTGTTCGCGGCTAAGGACTTCAAACCCAAAGCAAGCAACAGCTATTGGCGTTAACTTTGATTTTGTAGATAAAACCGTTTGAGTCGATCTATTCTTCAAAGAAACTTTGTCATTTTTAACTTGTACCTGATAAAGTAATCGCTGATTAGGCGTTTCTATCTCCAATCCATCATTCCGAGCTTTGATTGCATAAATTTCTTGGTTTGCTCCATCTTCTAACTTATAATTGCCATTACCCTGCTGCTGAAGAATATATGTTTTTTTTGTATTTCCTACGCTTTTAACCTGCCAATTTCCATTGCCAGAGATCACATAACCTATTACTTGATCAGAGGTGTTTTTAATTGTTATATTTTGCCGATCGTCAACCTCAAACCAGGCCAAGTCTTTTTTATTGCCATCAACTAGTTTCATTCCGTCTGCTTCTGGCTTGAGAGCAAATGCTTTAACTCCATTTAATCTAAATTTGATCTTCTGTTGATTGATGGTAATAGCAGGAGATTTGGTTTTCTGGGAGGTGGGAGCAGTCTCAGTGGGAGCAACAGCAGGAGCTTGAGTTTTCTGGGAAGTGGGAGCAGCCTCAGTGGGGGCAACAGACGATTGCTTTCCCTGACTGCTACAGCCAATACATATAATGGTAGATAGAACCAGCAAGCAGTAAAGAGCAGTAGTCCTAAAAGGATGTAGAAATAACCTGAATTTGCTCATAGTAGATGCAACTAGTTCAGATTGAGCACATGAGGAATTATCATATCTCGTCTAAAATGTGGTAAGGGAACTCCCGTCTATAGCCGTAGGGTTAGCGGAAGAGGAATTGCTACCAAAGAGTCTACCGTTCATTTCGTTCCAGTTCAACAGGTTTGCCATACCTCACTTTCTTGGCTGAATGAAGTTGACAACACCTGACGGGGGAAGTAAGTGATGGAATTGAACTGGGCATGGGTGTATGCAATCGGCTCGGCTCTCTTTTTCGGCTGGCTGATGGCGGCGCGATTCCCGTTATCAGCATGACCCAATGTCCTGAAAATTCCCACCGCAGAGTCAGCCCAGTGAACCCTGATCTGATTACAGTGAAGGGGTAGTCTCAGTTCAAGAAATGCAGCAGTTATTCGTTCTTGCCGTCTTTCTATCTCTCCTCCAAGCGTGCTCCTACTCTCAGCCTTTCAGTCCTATGAGTGATTTACCAAAGACTTCTATTCATTCGTCACAACCTGAAACCCTCAGCATTGCCTCAACTCCTGAGCGTTCGGAGGTTGGATTTAACCTGAGTCAGCATCAATGGCACCATCGAGTCGTGCTGATTTTTGCGCCCTCGGAGCGATCACCTGCTTACCAGCAACAGATGCAACAGTGGCAAGCATATCCAGAGGGAATCCGAGAACGGGATCTCAAATTGGTAGAAGTATTAGTGACGGGAGAAAGTCGAGCCGATGGGCAACCCATCACCCCAGCTTCGGCTGAACGTCTCAGACAACAATTTGGTATCACTCCAGAAGATTTTACCGTGATTCTGGTTGGCAAGGATGGCACTGAGAAACAACGGGAGCGGGTACCTGTTGATCCAACCGTGCTTTTTCGCACAATCGACGCTATGCCAATGCGCCAGCAAGAAATGCGTTCCCGACAGTAGCTTGAATGGATGAAAACTGCCATGCGAACTCTTGAACTGCCCTCTGGACAAGCAATTCCCATTCTTGGCATGGGTACTTGGCGGATGGGGGAAAATACCAAAAATCGCCAGAGCGAAATTGATGCCTTACGTTGTGGACTCGATCTGGGGCTTTCTCTAATTGACACTGCCGAAATGTATGGGGAAGGGGGTGCAGAAGAAGTGATCGCGGAAGCGATCGTTGATTGCCGCTCAGAAGTCTTCTTAGTCAGCAAGGTTTATCCGCACAATGCCTCGAAGCGAGGAGTAATCGCTGCCTGCGAACGGAGTCTTAAACGGTTAAAAACAGACTACCTTGATCTCTATTTGCTGCACTGGCGTGGTTCTGTACCGTTGGCAGAGACGCTGGAAGCATTCCAGACGCTGCAACAAACAGGCAAAATTCGCAGCTATGGTGTGAGCAATTTTGATGTCGAGGATATGAAAGCAGCCAGCCATCTACAGGGTGGGGAAGCGATCGCAACCAATCAAGTTCTTTACAATCTGATGCGACGGGGAATTGAGTGGAATTTACTGCCCTGGTGTCGGCAACAAGGCATCCCTATCATGGCATATTCTCCCATTGAGCAAGGGCGGTTGCTGAACAATCGGACACTTAAAGCGATCGCTCAACAAAGAAGGATAACGACTGCGCAGGTAGCGATTGCCTGGCTGTTGCATCAAGACAGTGTGATTGTGATTCCTAAATCCAGTCACCTTGAGCATGTTGAGCAGAACCGGGCCGCTCTGGACCTGAAATTAAATGCTGAAGAACTGGATGCTCTGGATGCTGCCTTTCCACCACCCGCCAAATCTGTTCCGCTAGAGATGCTGTAGAGGGTACAGTTATAATTACTCAATCCTCAGCAGATCATTGGTAGCCTTCTGCAAAACAACTAGCGCCACTAGCAAGTCTGCACAGGTCTGGTGAAAACTGCTTGGTGATGCATAACGAGCGTTGCAGGGGCATGCAAAGCTCCCAACGTAGCATTAAGCATCTGCTGGATTAAGCTGGATCATTTCCCAGGTGGTATAAGTTCCAATCGGACTCCAAATAATGTAGGGTACAAGTAAGAGGGCTGCCCATCCAGAAGCAACAGATAAGACTGCCAGGGTTAATAGGATGCCTAAAACGGCACCAGTCCCTCCGATAAACGTACCGACTTTGAGACTGCGGAGCCACAGCATCATTGCCGTGTAAGAGCAAGTTACCACTTCTAAAAGCAGGTAAGAGCCCATCAGTAGCCATGTTTTAGTACTACCTGGGTCTTTTTCCCATACAATATAAGCCGACCAAGCCCCGCACACAAAAATCACAGTCCAGATTACTGGGATCAGACGCTCAAAAGTTAGCCATCTGGGGCGACGCAAGCGGGCAAACCATCTGGCGTCACGAGGTCTGATCAAGCCACTACCCAGCGCTACTAATAGAGTTACACCCCCAATCACCATCCAGGATTTAATCATGCCGCCTACCTTTGCTACACCTTCTGTGTTAAAGCAGATGTAGGGATTGTGACAATTTTCCAGACGCACAGTAATCAGTCGTTGGATTGAGAAGAGCTATACATCAATCAAGATGAACTTGTCACAGCTTTCGCCCAAAATAGTATGCCAAGCCAAAGGCAGCGAGATCACCCATAATAGTTACAACTCGTAAAGTTAGTGATAAACCGATTGCTAGACCTGCTCCCAATTCTTGGGAATACAAGTAGGATAAGACAGTTTCTCGAATGCCTAGCCCACCTGGAGCTCCCGGCATAATAAACCCAATAGTCCATGCTATAGCAAAGCCCCAAGTAAATTGATACCAATGCAATGTATCTACTCCCCAAAGCAGATTTAGCAGCAGCGATAAAGACAATCCAAATAAACTAAATATGACGATGTACAAAATTACAGCCGCAGTTATTCGCCCAATATGTATGTAAGGTAGACACAAGTTAATCCACTTTCGAATTACCGATGAGAAGTTAGTTGTAATAAATAGGGTGGATGCTAGCACGATAGTTGCAAGGAATAATATAAAAAATGTCTGTATATTCTGATTTCCGATCGTCATAGGGATAGATTGATGATTAAAGAATAGACCACCCCCACCAATAACAACACCCGTTACTATCATTAGAAACGTTTCAAAACCTGTGCTAAAAATAATTGCTTCAATTGGAATACCCTGTTGATGTCCTAATGCAACCCGACCAACATATTGAAAAACATTCCCTGGTAAATACTTACCTATCTGCGATCGCCCTACCAAGACAAAAGCTTGCTTGATTCCAAGCAAAACACCTCCTCCCCTGATGAGAATAAGCCAGGCGAAACTTAAAACTGCAACTATAGTTGTACAAATTGCTGTAGCTAAAATCAAACTCAAAATTGACTTAGCATTCACTTTAAAGCTAGAAAGACTATGTAAATTTTTAACTAAATTATTTGTCAGGAATAACAGCGATAATGTGACCAGAAAATATCCAGCCCAACTTATAGTTCTTTTGAAATTACTCATATTTAATTAGATAAGATATAATTAAGTCAGACATGCATTCTTGTTCGGCAAAGCACTACAATCCATGGTAAAGGTGTAAGTACCTTTATAATATCCACATAATTACTTAAAAAGTGAATAAAGCTAGCTTTTGACCACCGCTGAACATGTCCAGGCGTATTTCCTAATCGAGTTATATATTTGCCTCGGGCTAAATTTAGAATACTCCAAATAGGTTCATGAGGTACACTCACAACTAAATAGGGACTTGCTAAGTGACATAAGACTTCTAAAGCCCGTCTAGGATGTTCTAAGTGTTCCAAAACTTCACAACATATTACCAGTTCAGCTGCATCTTGCTCAAATGATAAATCATAAATACTAGCAGTCTTAAAATTGATATCTACTCCAGTTTGAATTGAGTTATCTCTAGCCAAGCTAACTACCTGTTGGGATAAATCACAGGCACGTAAATGTAATTCTGGATGCCGTGTAGCTAAAGCTATACTTAAATGCCCTTCACCACAACCTATTTCATGAAGAGCGCAAGCATTTGTCGAAACAACAAGATTGTCAACTGTACGAATAAAACTTTCTACAAGATATCTTTCAACTGGATTAGCTGTCCCATATTTATCATATATGTTTCCAGCAATTATTCCATCTTCAATAATTAACTTCTTTTTCATTTGATTTTAAAATAAACAACTCATATATAGTAGTTTTACACGCTTTTTTGAAGTCAATTAAAAAATAATTTATTTATCGCATCTACCATTACGCTTGGTTTCTCCCAGCTTTGCTTCTAGCCTTTGAATTCGTAGATTAAGTTTCTCCAATAATTTTCTATTAACATCCATCAAGTCTGCTAATAAACCTAAAACAAAGAAATGGAAGCCTAAACCAGTCAAGACAGATGCAAGAATTAGGGATTGGATCTTACCTTGACCCTCACCTATTAAATATAAATACAAAAATCGTAAATTAATTATCATTCCCAAACCAAATAAAATAGCTCCTATTCTGACAAAAAATCTAAATGGTCTGTACGTTACAAAAATACGTAAAATCGTGAAAACAGAGATTATTACATAACTATGAATACTTTTAATTAAGCGTGATTTACGAGTTTTTCCATTAACTCGTATAGGTACAGAAGTGATGGCAATGCCTTTTTGACCAGCTTGAATGATAGTTTCTAGTGTATAAGTATAGTCATTAAACACATTCAGCTGCATTGCTGCATTCAGAGACATTGCCCGAAATCCACTCGTCGCATCGGGGACCTTAGTGTTGCTAACAACACACACAACCCAACTACCTAGCTTTTGCAAAAACTTTTTAGTAGAGGAAAAATGCTGAATTTTTGCAATTGGTCGAGCCCCAATCACAATATCTGCTTCTTCAGCCAAAATTGGTTCAATGAGTTTGCATATATCATCAGCACAATATTGATTATCTGCATCTGTATTGACAATAATATCTGCTCCTTTAGTCATACAAGTTTCTATACCTGCCATAAACGCTCTCGCTAAACCACAATTTTGAGGAAACTTGACTATGTGATCGACATTATAAGCTTTTGCTACTCCAATCGTGTTGTCGGTGCTACCATCATCAATAACTAGCCATTCAACAGAGTCTATGCCAGGAATTTTACGAGGTAGTTCAGAAAGAGTCGTTCCCAAAGTTTTCTCTTCATTAAAACAAGGAATTTGAATGATTAATTTAGTCAATTCATAACCTCCGAGATTAGTTATCTCCAACTAGTTTGATACCTAATATTGCTACTCCGAGAGTGCGTGAATCCTGAGATCCCTCAATCATCTTCTCCGGATTCCAAGTATCACTAAGTAGCTCTATTGTTGCTGTCTTCTCCAGCTTGACATCAGTAAGATTAAGAGTATTTGACCAATTTCCACTTTTTAGTTGATCATTAAATAACTCCTTGCCGTTTACTTTTACAGAGAGCCTCGTGCCTTTTGGTCCAGTTGATGCCAGCTCAATTGCAAGTGCTTTGGGTAGGCGTTGTTCATCTAATGGAATTACCAGCTTTGCTCTCCCATCGCTCCAGCGAAATGGTGTGCTACCAAGCCATTCCTGAACAGAGAAACCAGACTCTTGTAAATCCCAAAACCACTCTGCACCGAGAACGACATCGAGATAATCTACATGAGAGAGCCCTGAAACTTTGTATAAGCTGACTGTTTTTTGTTCATTCAAAATCTCTTTAGGTAAAGGTTTTACCGTACTCTCGACAAAAGAGCGTGACAGTACGAGTTCGTCCAACTTACTGTTTTGCCAGTTTAGGGTTTTAAATTTACCTAATTGTTCTTCATTGAGTAGGTAGACAGGCTTTTGCTCCCTTAT
>JAFAVL010000649.1 GCA_019242465.1 Chroococcidiopsidaceae cyanobacterium CP_BM_RX_35
ATGCAGTAGCGTTTTCGTGCTGCGCACCGGACCCATTTCTTTTAAAGTATGCTGTGCCACCGCTACCACTGCGGGGATACCGCCAGCATAGTCTTTTGCAGAGGATATCTTAATGCCTGTAAACTCTTCCGGTGTCTCGGCACGCACCGAATATAACCCGTGGAAGTGGGCGGCAACGTCACCATGGGAACTAGCTGAATCGTTCCTATTTGGCAGCTCTACGGCTTGGGCTTGCAACTCTTCCTCAGTTTCAATGTCTTCCTTGGCTGGTTCCCAGTGGCTCGGATGAATATTATCCGCAGCATTTGCCGCTTCCTGCGCTCCCCCAACTTGAATCTGATTCGGATCTTGACTACCTTCCATTGCCCCTACTCCTTTCCTTGTAGACAGCCTAGGTTTTCCCTAACCCTTACCCCTACTCCTACCCTACCTAAGATTTCAAAAAACTATTATCCCTCGACAAATCGGTGAGTCAATGGCGCGCCTACGTTATAATCACGCAGCGATTTAGCATCGGGAGGATATTACTGATTGCCGAAACGATCTTGGATACTTATAGGGATAGGGCTCGCCTTAATTGTTGCTTTATCAATAAGCATCTGTGCTGTGCTGTTCGAGCGAGGTGTCTTGACGGGGGTTCGCGGTGTTTGTCTCTACCCCACTTCAGCTACAGTCTGTTTTTCCCAGGCAGAGACACTCTCCCAGCGGGAAACCACTGCTATTGTCACAAGCCCTGATGGTCAGATTCTTGCCAGTAGTCACGGTAAGAAGATTCAGCTTTGGAATTTACGCACAGGTAAATCGTTAGCTCTCCTTGCTGGGCATTCCGGTTGGGTTAGTGCCATAGCTTTTAGCCCCGATAGTAAAACCCTTGCCAGTGGCAGTCTCGACCGCACAATTCGACTTTGGAATCTGGATACGAGGAAACTGCTATCCACCTTCGTAGCGGGAAGGATGACTGATCTCGCTTTCAGCCCTGATGGTCAAATGCTCGCTGGTAGTAGCCGCTATCGTTTGTGGCTCGATGGTCAGCCTGGCAGCAGTGGCGTTCAACTTTGGGACCTGAAAACGGGACAACAGTTACGCCCTCTTGGTTCGGTTCCATTGACGGCTCTGGCTTTCAGCCCTAATGGGCAAGTTCTCGCCACTGGTGGCAGTGATACTCAGCTTTGGGACTTGACAACCAGACGACTGCTATACACCCTGAATTCAGGTCGGGTGACCAATCTCGCTTTCAGCCCTGATGGTCAGATACTTGTGAGTGGCAGTAGCAAGATTAAAGTTTGGCAGGTAAGTACGGGAGAACTCATCTATACCTTGAAGTCTGGTTCTTCTGACCTAGCGCTGAGTCCAGATGGGCAAACCCTTGCTGTTTCAAGTGGTGGCATAGTTGAACTCTGGAAAGTTGAAACCGGAAAGCTTCTTGGTGCTTTGCAAGGCTCAAAGTATAGCAACCTTCATGTTGCCTTCGGCTTAAACGGTCAGATTATTATTAGTGGTGCTAGCAATGGGATCGGAATTTGGCGAGCGCGGTGGCAAAAAGGAGCAATCCTTCAGCCCCAGATGCCTGATAACGCACCGTAAATACCGAGGAGGTCGTCAGTGTTCTCAGTCATCGGTACACCGCCGTGCAACGGGGTCACCGTTCTCCCGGAGGCAACCTCCGGGAGAACGGTGACTTCGTGAAAGCTGCGATGACCGCCTTCCGTGGTCACTGCATTGAGTGCTGGTATTGTTCTAGCAGCTGAGGAATGTGGTCATACCCATCTACACCAATGACAGCAATGATTTGAGACCGTTGCTGCTCTAGTAAGTTCTGAAAAGCAACAATCCCCAATTGACCCCGCAAAATTGTTAGCAACCCAGCAGGTTGCCGCCACTCTTTCGATGCAATCTGCTCTAAGAGATACATGCCTAGGCAACCAGTGGAAATGGCTTTCTCGAAGTTTTGCCAGCCATAGTAAGCTTCAGCTAAGTTAGCTAAATCTAGTCCTTGGAGATACAGATCGCCTGAAACTTGGGCGACTTTTAGACCATCTTCTAAATATTTGATTGCTTCTAAGTACTGAGATAGAACTAGATAGGCAATGCCTAAACTACTTAAACATAAAGCTTGACTCTGAACCTCACCCAACTGCTCCGACAACTTGAGCCCTTGCTGTAGGTAATGAATAGCTGTTTCGTAGGGTTCTGGTGCTATTTGTTCCAAAAGCTTTGCTTGGAACACTTCACTGTAACCTAAACTAGCTAGAGCATTGGCTTCTCCAAGGCGATCGCCTGCTTGGCGACTGAGGATGAGAGCGCGTTGGCTATAGCCGATAGCCTCAGTGTAATTTTCTTTAGTAACGCAGGTTCGGCTTAGGTGATTAAGATTGGCAATTTCACAAGGTCGATCCCCCGCTTGGCGAGCAATTTCCAGAGCTTGCTGATGAAAAGACAGCGCTGACTGATACTGTCCTAAAGCCCGCTGTGAATATCCTAACAGGGTGAGAATTCGAGCCTTCTCTTGAGTGCCTTCTACTTGCCGTCTGAGCGGTTCATCCAGGTAGTTTAAAGCATCTCGCAGATAATCTCCAGAAAAAGAGGCGAAAATACCGCCGTAAAGGGGAAAGTAGGTTTGACGAGCAAAGGTGCGCAAAATCTGGAGCATGACCTGATAACAGCCATCGCTTAGCATCTTGGCGCTCTGGCTTGCTAGTTGGCTACAGCCATTTCCTAATTGCGACCAAAGCACTGCAAAAGTCAAGAAAGTGGAAATGGACAGTTTCGATCCAGCTTTGACATTGTAGGCTTGTTGACCAAACCAATTGACCAAACCCCGTTGCAAGTACTGTAAAACGATTGCTAGCTCAACCCAGCTACTGAGGCTGATTGTGTGTTGTCTAGCTACCAGTTCGATGATAGACTGGTTCAACGCTACGGTGTGGAACAGTGCTTGGGGCAGAGGGCTATTCACTTGTTTTGCCCAGAGTCCCCATGGTCCGCGTTGTCCGGGTGCCCCCTCAAATCCAATAGCTCCTTGGCTTTGGTCGTACATCCAGCTGACTAAATGGTCTTGCAATCGCTGCCAAGTTTCAACACCTCGGCTAATGCCCTCCGACACCTGCTGGAACTCTCGGCTAAAGTCAGGGTTAGAACTTTGCTCTGCTTGGCGTTGGAGAGCTGTTGACAATTGCTGGAGCTGTTGTAGGTTCAGTGGTTGCTCTTGGTTAGGATCGAGTACCTGCAATACGGCAGCAAGGCGGTGGGTAGATTCAACTGTGGTGACGGCTTGAGTCGCTTGACCAATCGCCTCTGTCGCCTGGTTCTGTGCTTGCCATTGCTGCCATTCCTTCTGAATCGTTTGGATAGCTCTCAGACTGCGGGTTGCTTTCGCTTGCTTGAGTTCATCAGTTTGAGAGTCTGCCTGATGCTGGGTGGCGCTGAGGCGATCGCTCAAAGCTTGTTCAAAAACTTCCCCTGTGCCTGGGCTTACGCCTTGCAACAGCATTTGATAGACCTGTTGCTGGGAACGAATCTTTCCCTTTAAGGTGGTTTGAACAATTTCGTCTATTAATGCTAAATAGCGGTCGCGCAGGGGCACAGAATCAGGCATAGTACAGGGGTGCCGCAGGCAGGCTGAGAGTGATGTGTAGTTGCAACTTGGTATAAGTTGCTAAAAACTATTATCTCCTACTGGCAGTACGTATATGGCTTTTCTCAACTACGGAGAACTTAATGTATCACCCAGAGTGACTGATCCGGTGGTAATGACCTTTGCCAGAACACCAGTTTGTTTGTGTTTAAAATGCTTTTGCAGTAAAGAAAGCAGAGGGATGTCTCTTTCTCCCGTATCTGGGTTCACATCTATATTCAAGCAGCGATTAATTGGGGCTGTGACAGCAATCCGAGCTTGACCCAGCTTGAACTCTTGCCCCACCCAGCTAAATTCCTCCCAAGCTGGTATACCATCTAGCACAATATTGGGGCGGAAGCGGCGGACATCAACCGCATGACCAGCTATCTCACTTAACTGGTTAATGGTTGCCATGTTGATTAATGATAAATGTACCACTTCCCGGTCAGGATAGCGAGTCTTGCCATCACCATCTCCTACCAGTCTTAAGGTAGTTTGCTGGGGATGCTTGGCAGCTCGATCTGGGTAGCTCGTCGCTAGATAACCAATGAAAAAGTTTCCGATGCCATCACGTCCAGTCGAGGTATTGGTTTTTGCTACTAGAAGTTCAACCTCTTGGCGCTTCACAGTTAAAAGGCTGGTGGTAGGGTCGTAGTGACAAGCCAATCCGGCTAATCCAGGCCAGTCACATTGCATCGCGAAGTTTTGCTTCTTCATCCAGGGCACGACTGGACTAGCGTTGTCAGGAGTTCCTGAATTATACATCAAGGCAAAAGCGCGATCGCCAGGGATTCCATGCCCAGCTTGTAGATCAACGCTTTCCAGGATTTGGGGCGTTAACCCTTTAATCGGATGGCTAAATAACTGTTTAACCCGAATAGTTGTCATGAACGTAGTCTTAAACAGGTAAGCATGAGCAGTTTAGCTACTGTTCAAGCAGTCTGTCTATCTTCAGAGAGTGATGTACTCTAGCATACCTAAACTAATATCTGAAGCGACAGGTTGGGCAAAAACCTTATGAGCCACCCTAGCAATTCGACAAATGACTCAGATGCTTTAGCAAAAGCACCCGAAACCGAACAGGCTACCGCAAAAGCAACGGCAAAAGTTGCCGCTATCATGGCACCGGAAAATATAGTTGTAGACGATCCACCACCACGACCTAATTATCCTCGCTATCGGGTACATCCTGGAAATCCGCTCGTCCTAGCCACCCTCGATCCAAATGCCTGCGAACACTACAAAAACAAGAAAGACATCAAAAAGGAACTGAAACATCTGCACCAGCGTCTAGAGAACTTACAAGAACGCTTGTATGCCGAGAATCGGCGCAGCCTATTGATTGTGTTGCAGGCGACGGATACTGGCGGTAAGGATGGCACGATTAAACACGTTTTTGATGGCGTTAACCCTCAAGGTTGCCGAGTTTGGTCATTCAAACAGCCTAGTGTTGAAGAATTGAGCCATGACTTTCTGTGGCGCTATCATCGGCGGACGCCGCAGCGCGGGATGATTACGATTTTCAACCGTTCGCATTACGAAGACGTGCTAGTTGTGCGTGTAAAGCAGCTGGTGCCGGAGGAGGTTTGGCAGCAGCGCTACCTCCTGATTAACGAGTTTGAGCATATGCTCACCCTCAATAACATCATGGTTATTAAGTTTTTCCTCCATATCTCTAAAGACGAACAAAAACGGCGGTTAGAGAGTCGGCTGGAGAACCCAGATAAGCACTGGAAGTTTTCCAGCGGCGATCTTAAAGATCGACTCCTGTGGGACGACTATCAAACGGCGTATGAGGATGCAATTAATAATTGCTCTACTGCCTACGCTCCATGGTATGTAGTGCCCGCTAATCACAAGTGGTACCGCAACCTGGTAATCACCCGCACTATTGTAGACACGCTCTCAGCAATGCACCCTCAATACCCAGCAGCAGAGGCAGGATTAGAAAACATTACGGTTCCAGATTGAGGCATCATGGTGCTGGGCGTACTTGGCTAACCAGGTGAACGAGTTCCGGCAAAATTAACTGCTGCATGGCTAGCTTGACAGCGTTGCTGGAGCCAGGCAAAGCAAAGACGAGTTTACTGTGATAGACACCAGCGATCGCCCGAGAGGCGATCGCCCGCGAACCAATTTCTTGATAGCTCAAAAAGCGAAACAACTCCCCAAAGCCGGGCAATGTTTTTTCTAGCAGGTTGCTGATCGCATCATAAGTGGTATCGCTTGATGCGATGCCAGTGCCACCATTAAAAATTGCTGCATCCAGCTCGGATCGCTGACACAAAGCTTCCAGCTGGGCTTGAATTTGTGCTGGTTCATCTTTCACGATCTCATATGCTCCCACAGCCTGACCAGCGTCTAAGAGCAATTGCTTAATTATCTGACCACTGCGGTCTGTTTCTGGAGATCTTGTATCGCTTACGGTAATGACAGCACAATTTACTGTCATCCCAGGTGTGTCAGGATGAGGGATGTGAGTCATCCTAGTGGAGGTTGTAGGTAAGGGTGACAAAGACTAAGATTTATTGAATTCCAGACCATGCTCTTGAGAATACCGTTCCATAAAGCGCATGAAGCGTTCCCATTCTTCTACAGATTTCATCAGGTGAATTACTTCTAAGGCTTCTGGCTTACCATTGACAAATTTACCCTTGACTTCTCTTGTAACGATCTCTCCTTCTTCATCAATCA
>JAFAVL010000718.1 GCA_019242465.1 Chroococcidiopsidaceae cyanobacterium CP_BM_RX_35
CCTTCCACCAACTCGAATTTGACCTGCGTTCCTGCTTGTAGAATGCGGTATCCCTCACCTGGAATAGCAGTAAAATTAAAGAAAACATCCTCATCACTATCGTCTCTGGCAATCATTCCACTACCTGCTTTGAGATCAAACCAACGCACAACGCCTTGTAGCACAGGTAAACCATTTGCTCCTAAATCTGGCGCACCCTCTATCCACGTTTGTTGAGGAATGCGAACTAGCTTTACCTCTGATATGTTGTAAGCCTCATAGTGATAATCTGATCGGGTCTCCATCAAAACGCGTAAATCCTGCCGTAATTCCTCGATCGTCGGTCGCCCCACAAAAAACCAACCATTGTAGATTTTGTGAATACCTAGGTCGGGACGCAGCACAAAGGTATAAGGTTGAGCACGATAAGCATACTCACCTTCGGTTTCATCCAAAATATTAATTTGCTTGATGAATTCCCGCTTTTCATCACATAAAAAGTGCCACTGTGCTCCTAAACCTGCTCGAAAGGCAGCTTGCACGATCGGCGGATCAACCCCAACGGTTGCTAGCTTGCCATAGTTCACCGCAAGTTCGCTTTGAAACTGAACTAACTGAGGCAGCTGCTGGCGATCGCGGGGGCAAAAAAAGCCTCGATAAAACACCAGAATTAGCGGATAGCCATCCGTGAACCCTAGATACTGCTCCATCAAGCTCGGCTGCGTGAGTGTGGAAAGTTTGATCAGTTCTTTGTCCTGGTTTGGGAGTTCAATATCAGGAAAGCGATCGCCCACATTCAAGTTAGTTGTCATGGTTGCTCCTTTTACATGTTGGGGCAGGTTGGCATGTCGTCTCCAACCAGCAGCCTCGCGAGACTGGGCAATGCTTCACCGTGCAAGAGCCAAAGGCACCGTACTTATAAATCAAGCACAATTGCAGTCTTTGGTTTAGAAATGCAGATGAGAACAGAGCCGGGGTCAATATCAGCGATCGGCGGTTGCTGATATTCCACTTCACCCTCGCGAAGCTTGCACATGCAGGTGCCGCAAATTCCTTGACGACAACTGTAAGGAGGGTCGAGGTCATTCGCTTCTGCAAATTCCAAGATACTGCCACCATTAGGTGTCCAGGTTGCTGTTTTACCAGACTTTGCAAACACAATTTCGGCATTTTCAGCGGTGCTGTCAGCAGGCGTTTTTTCAATGACCCCAACGTTACCTTTAGTAAAAACTTCAAAGAAAATTCGGCTCTCAGGCACTCCCGCGAGTTGAAGTCCCTCCCGGAGCGACTGCATAAACGGCGGAGAGCCACACAGAAAATACTCTGCCTCTCGCTCAACCAGGCGTTGAATTAAGTCTGTATCGACATATCCAGTACTGTGATAACGCCCGATATCGTCCTCTATGGGGCGGCTGTAAACGTAGTGAACCATTAGATTAGGACTGCGCTGGACAAGCTGCATCACCTCATCCTGAAACGCATGAGATTGACCGTTTCGCGCTCCATGCACAAACCAAACGGCGCGCTCTCGATTCTGGTGACTCGCAGCTTTCGCCATGCTGATCATCGGGGTAATGCCTACGCCGTTACTAATCAAAACGACTGGCAAGGGTTGATTCACATTTAAAACAAATTTGCCACTGGGCGGCTTTGCAGCAATAACACTTCCTACTTGAACGCGATCGTGCATAAAATTAGAAGCTAACCCGGCAGGCACATCCAGTCCTTCCGGCATTAGTTCCCGCTTGATCGACAAGCGATAATATTCACAAGGTTCCGCATAATCTGATAAAGAATAGGTGCGAATCACAGCTTTTGCCTGTCCGGGAATCTCTAGTTTGATGGTGAGAAACTGACCGGGTTGAAAATTTGGAATTTCTTTTCCATCTTCAGGTTGCAAATAGAATGAAGTAATTTCTTCGCTCTCTTTTACTTTGCGAATCACAACAAAGTTACGCCAGTCCTGCCAACTAATAGAATCAGTGACTTGGGCAGAGGGCGCACCACTCCACTGCGGTTGCTGTCTGCTTTCTCGACTAGCAGACACCAAACCAAACAGCGCTCCAAAACCCGTTCCAACCAGTACAGAATACACCGCCGCTCGATAAGCAGATGGTGTTTTGGTGTTTGCTGCTCCAATCACTAAACTGGACGCTAACGCAATAGCCGAACCGATCGTCGCTGCTGCTGCTGCACTCCTCGCAAAAGGGTGCTTGATTCTTCCCAAACTTCCAAACATGGTTGCCTCCTATTGTTTGCAGTGCCAGCTTATGGATTATGCAAAGCAGGTTGAACCGTATAAAGTTTCACATCACACTGTTGTTCATACAGCTTTTGGATGTACGGTTCCTGCCAACTCAGCGGCATTTTGCCTTTTAACCTGCTGATGCGGCTACTTGACTTCGCTTGCTGCAAACTGGGTAACTTTGCCTGTCTTCACTGCCACTACCACGTCATAGGTTGCGCAATAAGCGAACGTGATGTTGTTGGCCTTGTTGTATAAGTTAACAACCATGTTTGCACCACCCGGCTGCACTGAGATAGGTTCTAAATCTCCAAAGAAGTACCGCCGCAGTTCATCGCCACCGCCAAACTGTCCTTTGTGCTGAGTGATTTTGTCGATTTTTTGCTGTGCCGTTAAACCCGTGCTGTCTTTCATTGTTTGCGCCGATGCTTGAACAAGCTGAGGATTGATCGCCTTGAGCGGAGCATCCCACACCGTAACCATTCCAACTAGAGCAACCGTGGTAGCAGCCATGGTAAGCAAGGAAGTAAGTTTCATTTGGGTGACTCCTGATTTGTTTCGATGATTTCAGTATGAGAGCAATCACTGAGGAGAATCTAAACCGAAACTAAACGTCTTCTGAGTTTGTCTATTTAAAGATTTCAGCTCAAACTCAGCGTTTTCTCAGATGGTTGTGCTGTTGCAACCTCGCTCGATTTCTCAGTAAAATTTAAGCTTGCACTGATAATCACACCTTTGACTGATGTTCTATCTATGTAGATTTGTTGCACTAAGTATGGAGAGCAATAGGGCAAAGAAACCATGCGAAAGCTAAACATTGGTCTAACTGAAGAGCAACGTCAGGGTGTAACCGACCTATTAAATCATGACCTGGCAGATGCGTACTTGCTACTGATAAAGACGAAGAAGTACCACTGGGATGTGGTAGGACCACAGTTCCGCTCACTCCATCAGTTGTGGGAAGAGCAATATCAAACTTTGACAGAAACAATCGACTCGATGGCTGAGCGCGTAAGGGCATTGGGTGGCTATCCGGTAGGTACAGCTGAGGGCTTCCTGAAATATGCTTCAATCAAGGAACACTCAGGCGATATCCCCTCAGCAAGTGGGATGGTGGCAAACCTAGTTGTGGACCACGAACAAATTATTCGCAACTTCCGCGATCATATTGATCAGTGTTCTGATAAATACCACGATGAAGGTACAGCTGACTTCCTCACTGGCTTAATGGAGCAGCACGAAGAAATGGCTTGGATGTTGCGTTCTTTCATTGAAGGGGAAGCTATTGCTCCAGACAATGACAAGCCAGGGTCAGGACTCAAGGTTCCCCTAGAGATGAAGTAGTTGGGCAGGCAAAGTTTAGCTGCACGCACTAGCCTAACTGAGGGTTGGAGCAAACAACCTTAAATACAGGTTCATTCTCCTCCGGCTTGAAGCCGGAGGATTTTGTATATCAAGAATACAGGTTATCTCAGTAGGCAGAGTATCTATCAAATCTTAGTAATAAGATTATTTTTTAGTTAGCACAAATACATTACCTCTGTTGCCGCGCCCAACTCGGAGGTCATCATCGAGATAGGTGGTATCCAGCCAACCCTGCTGATCGCGGCTGTCAATACCAAAATCAATGGCAGCAAATTTTTTACCCATCTCAATCTGCTGGACGAAATCGGATGGAGACTGATAGCCAATCAAGCGTTGCAAACCAACAATTGAGCGCTCAAATTTAACTTGAACGCGACGGGTGGAAGCTATCTCGAACCGGGCAGCAACACCGACTACTCCTTCAAGATATGGCAGACCATAAATTTCGGCAATGTTATAGACTCTGGTTGTTTTGGTGCGGATGCACTGATAAATTTGTCCGAGTTTGCACAATGGCAACTGGTCTAGGTTAAGTAGCCCCTGACTGTCGGTGTAGAGCAGTCGCCAGTCGCCATCAAGGAGATCGCTAGCCTCGACTGGATTGGGTGTGGGGTTTTTGTCTTCTAACTGAGCGATCACCACCAAAATCGACTGCTTCTCTTGCTCAGTTGCCAAAAGACCGCGGTTTTTCCCTGCGATCGCTTCCAAAAGTGCTGCTTTTTCAAGCATTGCTACCCCCTTCATAGTGTTGACACAAGGAATTCTAAGCATTCCGGTTGACGAACCTGGTTGAGATCGCACTACCGTCACCTCTCGATCTCATGCTATCCATCAATCTTCTGCTGATTTGGTACCATGAAATCGATAAGTTTTTTGACGGTCCTCTTCTCTATGCTCAAGTCTCCTCTGCGTGAAGAACCTCGTGAGAGGGTAATAGCTAACAGCTAAGTCAAAATGTGTTGTGAGTGAACGGAAAAATTTGTGGAAGCTAAATCATCTTCTGACAGGTCGCCCATGTCTGGAAACAGTCTGCTCCTGTTACTAAGTACCTTGCTTAGTGTAGCAGCGCTGACTATTGATTGGACCGCGAACCGCTTACCTTGGCAGGGAACATTGCTAACTCTACCCTTGTGGCTCTGTGCTATAGCAACAGCTGGGTTAGGCTACTGGGTGGTACCGTTCCTGTTGCAACTAAAAACTGGGCAAGTCATTCGAGAGGATGGTCCTCAAACTCATTTGAAAAAGGCAGGCACTCCGACAATGGGCGGAGTATTTTTTGTGCCTGTGGCTGTGGCATTTGCCCTTGTCTGGTCTGGCTTTGCTCCAGAGGTGGTTACGGTCTGTATCCTGACATTGAGCTACGGTACGATTGGCTGGCTGGACGATTGGCAAATTTTGCGGCGTCAGTCAAACAAAGGCATCTCGCCTATGATGAAACTAGCAATGCAGGTTGGTTTTGCTATCATATTTTGTCTGTGGTTAGCCTGGGAGCAAGCAGACAGGATAACGACAATTGCCTTACCCTTTGGTTTCTCCCTCGCCTTGGGGCTGCTATTCTGGCCTTTAGCAGCGCTCGTGCTGGTGGCAGAAAGTAATGCTACTAACCTAACGGACGGCGTTGATGGATTGGCAGGTGGCACCTGTGCGATCGCTCTACTAGGATTAGGGGCAATAGTTGCTCCCACTTCGCCAGGGCTGATGATTTTTTGCGCTTGTATGAGTGGCAGTTGTCTGGGTTTCCTGGTTCATAACCGCAACCCCGCTCGCGTTTTCATGGGTGATACAGGTTCTCTAGCCTTAGGAGGAGCCTTAGCTGCTGTTGCCTTACAAACTAATACCCTGTGGGTGCTGTTCGTTCTTAGCGGCATCTTTTTTGTGGAAACCCTCTCAGTGATGGCGCAAGTAAGCTACTACAAAGCCACTAAAGGACCTGATGGTGTTGGTAAGCGTCTATTTAAAATGGCTCCTCTTCACCACCATCTCGAACTCTCTGGCTGGTCAGAAACCCAGGTAGTTGGTGTATTTTATGCAATTAGTGGATTGCTGGTTCTTTTGTGTTTGCTTTTATACATGAGCAGACTCACCATTCAAGCACCCTAATTAAAACCACTGTTTAAAACAAATACTCTTAGCAATTGCCATATCTTCTTAAGGCTCGTAACCCTTTCAGGTTATGTAGCTCAATGCTGCTCTTTTTAACTTGTAACCAGAGGTGAAGTTTGATTCCAACTGCCAGAGAAAACAAACTCTTCTAAGGGTTTGCGGGTGCGCGGAGCGTTTTCTCGTTGCTGCAACCTTTCTGATAAAGTTTGTGGATCTCCAAAATAACCTAGCGCGATTGCAGCGACTGGCTCATAATCTTCAGGAATGCTATAAATTCCTTTTGCTTTGGGAACATCAAATCCAGCCATTTGGTGAATAAATAACCCTAGTGCGGCTGCCTGGATCGCTAAGGTAGTAGATGCTGCGCCAACATCATGAAAAGCGTGACGGTTTTCCACACCATTGTACTCAAAGTTTAGTTTTGCCACCGAGAGCATTAGGATAGGAGCATTCCTGGCCCACTCTTGGTTGCCCTCTGCTAGACAACCTAGTAAACGCGCAAATTCAGCCTCGTTGTCTTTAGTTGCCACAATATAGCTCCACGGCTGCTCGTTATAAGAAGAAGCTGCCCAGCTTGCTGCTTCTAAGACACTGTGTAACTTCTCCGATTCAACCATCCGATCTGAAAAAGCCAGAGGACTCCAGCGTTGCCGCAGCAAATCATGAATGGGATATTGAGTCTGGGCTGCTTTGTCCATCAAAATCTCACTGTAATTGGGTATAATGACATGCCAAAGATTAGCAGAAAGTTTCTTTTTCCTTTATCCTGATCAACAAAGTAAGTGCTACTATATCACCCAACTTCTAACTAAGGATAGAGATCATAAACGTTATGAAAAGATAATTCTAGCCACGAGTATCAACTGAAAGCCTGTAATACCGTCCTAATGCTGTCAGTGGAAAGTATTGCTGATATAGGTGATATTTCAAGTAAAAATGACTGGGAAAGCCAGTACCTGTAAAGTATTTTTCATCCCAAGTGCCGTTACCATGCTGAGTTACCAGCAAATAGCTGACGCCGCGATTAATGGCTTCCCATGCATACTGTTGTGTTGCTTCGCCAGCTGCTAGTAAACCGATTAATGCCCAAGCGGTTTGAGAAGCCGTGCTAGGACCTTTTCCTTTTAAAGATGGATTTTTGTAACTCTCACAGGTTTCCCCCCATCCCCCATCAGCATTCTGGCACTGTATCAACCAGTTAGCACCACGCTCGATGCTATGGTGATGAGTCTTAGGAGCGATCAGGGATAAAGCACTCAGAACACCACTTGTCCCATAAATGTAGTTCACTCCCCAACGCCCAAACCAGCACCCTTCAGGTTCTTGCTCTTGCATCAGGTAGTCAAGCGCTCGATGAATCTGCCTTGGCGGCAGAGGCATGTTTGAATCGCTCGGTTTACGATTTTCTAAACATCCAACCATCTCTAACACCCGTGCGGTTACGTCTGCTGTATTAGGGTCAATTAGGGCTTTAAGATCACCATAGGGATGTTCATTAAGCCAGTATTGGTCATTGTCTAAATCGAAAGCTGCCCAGCCTCCTGGTTGGCACTGCATGGTGCCAATCCAATCAACCGCACGGGCGATCACTTGTTGCGTGAGCGCTGCGTTTGGCAACTGTACTTCCTGAAGTGCCATGACCACAACTGCCGTGTCGTCCACATCTGGGTAAAAGCGATTATCAAATTCAAATGCCCAGGCACCTGGTTGACCGTGGGGATTCTTTATACTCCAATCACCATAGTCCAAAATCTGTCGCTCTAGTAACCATTCACCAGCACGAACTAATGCTGGATGAGTGGGAGCTAAGCCGGAACTGACAAGTGATCGCATAACCAGTGCCGTGTCCCAAACTGGAGAAATACAAGCCTGCATCCGATAAGTATCATCTGTCTCGATGGCAAAGCGATCCACTGCTTGCAATCCCCGCTCAACGACTGGATCTGATGCGCTGTAATCTAAGCACCGTAACGCCAATAAAGAATTCAGCATAGCTGGGATAATACCGCCCCAGTCGCCAGTTGCTTCCTGCCGTTCCAGAACCCACTGCTTTGCCGCTTTTAATCCTTCCTCCCGGAAGGGTACGAGGTTCCAGGCTTCTGCTAGTTTGAAGGCATTATCT
The DNA here is from genome assembly GCA_019242465.1 of Chroococcidiopsidaceae cyanobacterium CP_BM_RX_35. Next base: position 7,815 of record JAFAVL010000718.1, read on the forward strand.
AAATCGATAAATAGATCTGTCCAATTTGATTGGCGAGGAAGTTCAAACTTAGCTCTTGCTATCCCTTCTGCATAAAGTTCATCTAATGTGATAGCTGCTTCCAGGTGATAGACTGGCTTACGGTCTAGCACAATAATTAGCGGGATCAAGCTACTTCTAGCCCAACTGGAAAGTTCGTAAACCGTGAACGGGAATGGAGCCTTTAAGAGCATCAGCCAAGGGGGAAGGGATGGTAAGCCACTCCAGGGATAACAGCCGATTAGGGCTAGGTGCAGTTTGGTAAACACCCGCGTTTTAGTGATGCCCCCAAGGTTGAGGATGAATTCTCTGGCTCTAACCAGCGCCGGATCTGTGGATGGAACTCCCAGCAGCTTCAGTGCCATATAAGCTTCAACTGATGTACTGAGATCGCCACCATCGCCATAAAACAATTCCCATCCTCCACCCAAGTGCTGCTGCAAACGTAGATAAGTTTCTGCTTTA
>JAFAVL010000808.1 GCA_019242465.1 Chroococcidiopsidaceae cyanobacterium CP_BM_RX_35
AATCGCCTCTGCAATATTTGCTAAAGCCTCATCACGAGTTTTTCCTTGGCTGATGCAACCTGGCAAGCTTGGTACTTCGACAACAAAATAATCGTCTTCGCCAGGATACAGCAGTACTTTGCGCCTGGATCTAGCATGTGGCTTCGCTACAGTCATTGCTCGGTATCTGCTCGATCATTTCATCCAAATGCTAACATGCTGATGAACAAGTGTTTACGATGATTAACACGGTTTAGCACTGCGTTAGCGAACAAACGAGAAAATTTGGTGCTGAGTTCAATGCGATTAAGTTGACATCAAACGTAGCCACTATCTGATTTCGGTTGATGGATATTTGATGAACAAGCTTTTGGAAATAGCTAGAGAGCAGCAGGTTTCAGTTGAAATGCTTGTAGACTCGTGGTTGAAAGAAAAGCTTTTGAAAGTGGGTCGAACAGCTTAACATCCCTCGTCTGCTAAAGCTTTAAATTGCTCCTTACTGATGCGATTGGCTTGATAAAGAGTTTCTGTAATTTCAGAAATCGTTAACACCGCATGACCGCAATAGCCATTTTCTTGGAGCCGCTTTTTAACCCCTTGTTCGTGATCGATAAACACCACAATGTCATGAACCTTCAGACCAGCAGATTGCAGCTTTTGAGCCCCTTCCATTGCACTTTTGCCACTGATAAGAATATCATCAACAACTACAACCGTTTCCCCAGGATGGAAATTTCCCTCAATTACTCGTCGCGTGCCATGAGCTTTGACCTCCTTACGGGGAAAAATCATTGGGCAATTGAGGCGTAGCGCTAGTCCAGTGGCAGTAGGCAAAGAGCCATAGGGAATGCCTGCGATGCGGTCAAAGTCGAGTGCTTTGAGAATATCTGCATAGGCATTAAGAATTTGATGGAAGAGTTGAGGGTTGGAGATGATTTTGCGAAGGTCAATATAGTAAGGGAATGTTGCTCCAGAAGCCTGGACGAAGTTGCCAAATATAATGCAGCCAATGTCATAAAGTTGCAAAATCAAGTCTAAGTGGGGGTGTCGATCCAACAAACAAACATCAGGTAACCACACTGAGCAGTTGGAACCTTCGATTGTCTGTCTGACTTGATTGACTTCCTCACACAAAGACTGGATTTGTACTTTCGGCTGGTCACTTGTTAATAGCTCTTGAGGAACAGGAATAAGTAGACCATCACCGCTCTTATTCAAGCCAGCCATTAGGATATTAGTTAAGTTGCCGCTCTGCGCCCAGATGCTCCGAGCTAAGATGATCCGTTCGGGAGCCACCGCTCGAATTCGTGCCAGCACTTCAGGTCCTGTGGTTCCTACCTCCAGTCCAAGTTGCTCTAGAGTTCCCCAGTTTTTTGCCTCTTTGACTATCTGCAAATACAGGGGGGACTCTGTATTAGGATACTCCTGTAGAGCGATCGCTCCTGGATTAGATGTACAACAGAGAACAAACACCGCTTTATTGGGGTAAACCAAAAAGGGAGCAACTTGGTCTTGCCCAGGGAAGGGACTCAGAGTGACTGCATCAATTTGCCACTCTTCAAACACAGTCCGGGCGAAGATGGTATTGGTGTTGAGGTCACCATGTTTGGCATCCAAAATAATGGGGATGTGGGCAGGGATATCCGCCAAGGTTTGGTGTAGAAGTTCCAATCCTTTAGGTCCCAAGGCTTCATAAAAGCCAAGTGTCGGCTTATAGGCACAGACAAAATCTGATGTTTCGGCAATAATAAATTGCAGCCAGTCTCTTAACCCTTTGATGATGCTATCTCTATCTTCCTTAGAGCCATAGCAAACAGGCAGCATTTCTGGATTCGGATCGAGCCCGACAAACAGCAAGCTTTGATGACGGGCGATCGCCGCGTTCAATTTGTCGAAAAAAGTTGTTGGCTCTGGCTGAATTGGAGTCACGGGGAGAAAGAGATACCATACTCTTGCGATTATTGCACGAGTGACTCTGCTATTCGTCAAAAGAATAGAGGATAGAGAACTTTTCGCTCTATCCTCTATTCCATATCTAATCTATGACGAACTATGGCTGAATCGTATTCGCCGCTGCTTTTACTCTGTCCACGACATTACTAGGTAGGGGAATGTAGCCTAGTTTGGTGCTATATTGCTGTCCTTCAGTCAGCCCATAGTTGATCACGTCCTTGAGAACCTTGGCTTTGTTAGCATTGTCATATTTTTTATAGGCCAGCAGCCAGGTGTAAGTAACGATGGGGTAAGAATTAGCACCACTTGGATCGGTGATGAAGGCACGCAAGTTATCGGGTAGCTTGACCGCAGACAGTGTATTAGCAGATGTGGTTGGTGTTGCCTCAACGTATTTCCCCGCTTGATTTTGCAATTGGGCAAAAGGCACTTTCTGGGTTTCGGCGTAACCATACTCTACATAGCCGATAGAGCCATTCGTTTGTTTGATCAGTTGCGTGACGCCAGCGTTGCCCTTGCCACCGACACCAACCGGCCAGTTTACGGATGTTCCAGCCCCAGCTTGGCTTTTCCAGGTCGGGTCAATCGCACTCAGATGCCCTGTGAATGCTCCTGTAGTACCACTACCTTCTGAACGGTGTACGACTGTTATTGGCAAGTTCGGTAGTTTCACCCCTGGATTGTCTTTAGCAATTCTCGGATCATTCCAATTCTTGATAGTGCCGAGAAAGATAGCGGGGTAAACTTGACGAGATAGCTTCAGACCGTTTGGCACACCAGCTACATTGTAAGCAATAACAATTGCTCCAGCAGTCATCGGCAGCAAAACCACACCTTGCTTCACCTTGGCAATTTGCTCATCGGTCATTGCCACATCGCTAGCCCCAAAATCTACTAGATTTTGGGTAAACTGTTGAATCCCAGCCTTACTGCCCTGAGCTTGATAAGTAATCTTGACATCAGGATGTTGCTTACTGTAATTAGTGAACCACGTCTGGTACAACGGTTGAGGGAAGGTACCACCAGTTCCTAGGAGAGAGGCACTAGCTCCAGTTCCACCTGAACTACTAGTATTGGAGGCAGGACTGGTGCTAGCAGAGCTTGTTTCTCCTCCGCTCCCTGCTGTATTATTACCGCCACCACAGGAAGCAATACTGAAGGAGAGAGCAACTAAGCTAAGCAGGAAGGCTTTTCGACGAAAAGGAAATTGAGGTAACTGAGGCATTTTGGATTGCAGCATGTCCTTAATGGCAGACCTTATCCTATTGTGATTAAGTTAAGAAGCGATAAAACACTTGTTAACTTAAGGTTAAAAATGTGTTTTTAGGCTTATTGGAGCCTAGGTTGAAAAAGATTTTTGAGCGCTAGCTGTTGCCCTTGCCAGTCATTGAAAGGGTAACAACTAGCAAGGGGACAGAACCAGCTTTTAGAACGTAAAGGTAGTCCGCAGCGTTCCTACATAGTCCGCAGCATTCCTGCTGTTGCCTTCTGGGTTGAAGATAATCAACGCACCAGGAGTGATAGCAATGTTATCAGTCAGGCGATAGCGGTAGAATAGCTCTGCTTGATAAGAGGGATTGTTATCAACCCGGCGTGTTCTGCCTGCTCTGGTTTCTCGCGCCTCATTACTCGTCACGCGTGGTGGTTCACCAAACAACAGCCCCAACATGCTGCCCTTTGAGCCAATGTCTGGCAGGGCAATGCCGCCAGCGAAGTACCAAATATCGGCTTTCGCTCCCCTCGGTCCACTTACGGTAGCTCCATTGGCAACGTTAGCAGCACCACCAGCTAGGGTCGTGATACTTCTGGATGCATAAGCCTGAGTATAGCCGCCCCAACCAAAAAGAATCAGATGCTGGTTAGGACGAATGCTGGCTTCCACACCGTAGTTGTTAGCTGAGGTGGGAACGTTACCAAATGGTGAGTTTGCTAATTGAGTTCCTGTGCTATCAAAAATGGAGACTGTACCATTCCGTCTTCCGACGCTGTCGTAAGAGTGGGCGTATGTTAGACCTAGGTTGAAGTATTTGCTGGCATTGATATCGACCTGAGCGACGGCAGCATAGGCGCCGTTAGTAATGCCAAAACCAGAGTTAGGGTTATTAGCTGTTGGTGCCAGATAAGCTAGATCTAAACCAACAATTCCTTGGGGATTGATGTGAACACTCGCCCCAGCACCCCCAGAACCAAGCACAGAATTAGTCACGTTTGTGGTAGAGTTACCTATCCGGTAGATGGGACTGAATCGCCCATAGCGAGAAATGGAACCCAGTCCACTACTTTCAAAGGGGCTAAAGGTGGAAAATCCTCTTTCGTTTAATTCCGTGTTAGCAGCATCAATTTGGACAATGGCGTTCTTAAATAGAGGAAAACGATAGAACAGCTGATCGACCGCGAGGGTGTTACCTTCGTCTCCGTCAAATCCTAGGCGAGTTTCGTTTGTGCCCGTTACACTGGCGCCGAAAGGAGTTGTGTTCCGAGCTTGCAATCGGGTTCTCAACAGGTCTTGACCTGTGAAACTGGTATTTAAACTCAACCGCACCCGATCGCTAAATGTTGCGTTATCTGTAATCCTGCCAGCTGAGCCACGAGCTCTACCCGAAACCACTGCTTTGCTACCACCCCTTGAGTTACCAACGCCATTAGCTGCTAAAATGGCTTCTCCAGCTAGCTTG
>JAFAVL010000038.1 GCA_019242465.1 Chroococcidiopsidaceae cyanobacterium CP_BM_RX_35
TAATTTAGACAGTAGTAGTACAAATGAGTAAAGTAAGAACGCCAAAACTGTTGTCATCAAAAATACTAATTTGTGGGCGATTATGTGAGGATTATTTGCATTAGCTAATATTATACAGAATGCTGATGGGGAAAGAGTTATACCTCACCACTACTTCCATATCACTACCGGAGTGTCAAAGAGTTAATCATGAAGTTTTACCATTTGGCGTTTTGTTATCGAAATATTCACGCCAGCGGTCAATTAAACCATCTTTGAAATCAATCACAATCGCGTCGTCAGCTTTGTTACGAACGCCAGTTGCCTTTTCTGTATCTTCGTAATGCCACTCTACTACGGCTTGATTGCCTTCAACAATGACTCGCTGAGTATCAATTTTTACATCAGTATACTGCTGGGTGAAACTGGTAACCCCTGCCCGAATTTCCTCTCGTCCTTGCCAGCGCTGCCCTGGCACGATTAACTCACCATTTGGTGCAAACATCTGAGCAATGGCATTAGCGTCGCGAGCCACCCAGGCATTTCTCGCTTGTTCTATCAGTGTCCGAATGTCTTTTTGCATTCGATGCTGAGCGGCTAACGCCACTGGGCTAAAAATTAGGCTCAAGATGAGCCCTAATCCCAGAAATTTAAGTAGTCTACTCACAACTTCTACTTAGGCTTCTGAAGAGCAGGAGCTGCCTGAATTGTACAAGGTTTAGTGTCACAATGCTGGTCAGAGAGTTGCATGATGTAAGGTTCTTGCCAACTGAGGGGAATCTCCAACAGGGAGCGCGTCCCGGTCACTGCCTGTTCTAGGAATACTAGTAAAGCAATGCTGTTCAGGAAGACATGTACCTTTCGCCAGCGATTTTTCTTATCTCGATAGATGTCCGGCACAATTGCCAAGGAGAAAATCATTAGCATTGCTGCTATCATCCCGTAGATGAAGTGGGACATGTACCAATTGTCTAGGTTCTGGTATACACCTGATTGAAAGCCAATAATGACTAAACCCATGCCTGTAAGGGTGGCATAAATTGCCCTCCACTGCCGTGGCTTGGCTAGATAAAGCAAGACCAGAGAACTGATCGTAGCAGCAAACAGTAGCCCGATGAAGAAGACTTGAAGTGGGTTTTTACTCCAAACCTTTTCATCCAAGATATTGCCGAGAATATCATTAGCTAGGGACATTAAGGTTGCCCCTACCACTGCTCCCGTCAGCCATCGTCCCAATCGAACATGCTCCTGTCCAACGCCAGGAGGAATTTTACTCTTGCCGTCGGTAGTAGTTTGCTGTCTCCGCTGACGCACCTGTAACGCCCGGCTGACAGCAATACCAATCAATGGAAAGACTACGGCGACTACAAATATTGGATGCACCAGCTCCAGGGTATCTCTAAATTCCATAGGAAACCTCAACGAGGAGAAGTAACTAAGTGTTGGCTAGATTGTGAGTGAAGGCAACTGTTAATAGTCTCCCACTCAAAAATGAGATGTACCTGAGATTGAATTAAAGTTTTTCTCAGCTTATTTTTCTTTGAGACAAGCAAAATCCGAACTCGCCATACATTCATGGACGCTCGATTTTTAAACTTTAGGTAAACAGACTATGCATTGCTTGTCGTGGGAAGCCACAATTGGATTATTTATATGGAGAGAAAAATGAGGGACGACCACGACTTTAGACTTAACGAGGAACTTCGGCTTCGAGATGAAGAGCGCCGAATTGCTGCTGCTAACCAGAATGCTGCGATCGCCCGACTAGTACAATTGATTTACTTCGCGGTTGGGGCACTGGCGGTATTGTTGGCTTTACGAGTGGTCTTGCGTCTGTTTGGTGCTAATCCTGACAACCAATTTGCCAAGGTTATCCATGACCTTTCAAATCCGTTTGTTGCCCCGTTCGCTACTCTGTTCGGAACCCCCGAACTTGGTAAATCAGTTGTATTCGATACAAACGCACTGGTTGCCATTGTGGCTTATGCGATTCTAGCCTGGCTAATAGGGCGGTTAATCTGGTTGATTGGGAGCAGAGCGAGTTAATTGAGCTGGCAAGAAAGCAGCCGGAGTTCTATCTGGGTGACCTCTGAGTTGGCACTCCTTGTTATGCGATCCTCCCTGTCTTAGAAATTCTAAGATAGAAGCGTAAGTCAAAATGAGGAGCAACTTTATCTAGATTGCTGATTCAAGAGCGCTATCGTGTTGTTAAGTTGATTGGTCAAGGAGGCTTTGGCAAAACCTTTCTAGCCGTGGATGAAGGACAAAACCCGCCCATTCCTTGCATTATCAAACAGCTTTGGTCGCAAGTCCAAACTCTTGAAGCGTTTGAGCAGTCCCAAGTGCTATTTCAACAAAAGGCACTGCGGCTATCAAAATTAGGTACGCATCCTCAAATTCCAGCTTTGGTAACACATTTTGAGCAGGACCAGTGCTTCTATCTAGTACAAGAGCTGATCGACGGTCTCAATTTAGCTCAGGTAATGGAGAAGGAAGATGCTTTCAGTGAAGCTCAGATTTGGCAAATCCTCAATGATTTGTTGCCAGTTCTGAAGTTTGTCCACGATAACCAGGTGATTCATCAAGATATTAAACCCCAAAATATTATTCGCCATAGCTCTGATAGTCTCCTAATTTTAGTTGACTTTGGTGCTGCCAAATTGGTAAGTAGAATCGACTCGTACACAAAAGGAACTAGCATCGGTAATCCAGAGTATGTAGCGCCAGAGCAAGCTAGAGGCAAAGCAGTTTTTGCAAGTGACCTTTACAGCCTAGGAGTGACTTGTGTTCATCTGCTGACCCAGATCCCTCCCTTTGATTTGTTCGATGTTGTCAATGATTGCTGGGCTTGGCGGCAGTATCTAACGATTAGTGTGAGCGACCGTCTGAGCCAAATCTTAGATAAGCTGATTCAAAATGCTGTTAGCCGACGCTTTCAATCAGCCGATGAAGTGATGCAAGTGATTGGGAGCCAATCTAAAATCAAATTCAAGAAAATTCCCAGCCCTCCATCGCAGTGCCTTCATACCCTAACTGGACATCTCGGCAGTGTGAATTCTGTTGCCATTAGTCCCAAAGGTGACATTCTTGCAAGTGGCAGCGATGATAAAACCATAAAATTGTGGAATCTAGATACGCAGCAGGCGATCACTACCCTAAACGGACACACCCACGCCGTCAAATCAGTTGCCTTCAGTCCCGATGGCAAGATTTTAGCAACGGGTGGCGACGACAAAACTGTTAAATTGTGGGACCTTAACACTGCGCAGGAAATCTATACCCTCTCTGGACACTCGCACGCTGTTAAAGCCGTCAGTTTTAGCCAGGATGGCGAGTTCCTAGCCAGCGGCAGTTGGGATAAGACAATCAAACTGTGGAATGTAAATACTGGTGCAGAAATTTGTCAGTTAGCTGGGCATCAACTACAGGTGACCTCAGTTGCTTTTAGTCCCCACGTAGGAGCAGACAACAACGATGCGCTCCTACTAGCTAGCGCCAGTTTTGACCGAACAGTTAGGCTATGGATGCTGTCGGCTGAATCATTCAGAAACCACCCACGCTACATCCTTTCAGATCATGCATGGGCAGTTCTGGCAGTCGCCTTAAGTCCCGATGGCAACATCCTGGCAACAGGCAGTGATGACAGAACTATTAAATTGTGGGATGTAACCACTGGTCAGCTCGTTCGCACACTTCTAGGTCATTCTTGGTCAGTGGTAGCATTAACCTTCACTCCTGATGGAAAAACCTTGATTAGTGGCAGTTGGGACAAGACAGTCAAGCTCTGGCAGGTAAGCACTGGGCAAGAGATTGCTACTCTCTGTGGGCACATAGACTCAGTATCTGCGGTAGCTGTGAGCCCGATTGCTCAGCTAATTACAAGCAGCAGCAAAGATAAAACCATCAAACTCTGGCGGCTTATCCAACCAGCAACCGACTCAGCTAATGCCACCTAGGCGCTGCCTGTAAAGGCAACTTCCGGGAATTTCGCCTGAGCCTCGGCTATCGGACGGCGTCTACCTTCCTCTTGCCAGTAGTTGATCACTTCCGTCGCTTGGTTAAGCAGCGCGACGCGGTCTTGCTCTGCGATCCAGTGCTTAGCTTCTAACTCGAGCTTGAGTTCATCCCAAGCATCATTTCGCGGCCAGAAAAAGTAACGAGTTAAAGGGCTAGTCCCCTTACCCACCACCTGATCGACCGCAAGGGCCACGTTCTCATCCAGCCAAAGAACCTTCAATATAAACTTCGACAATCACACCTCCGCTCGTTTCTACCAGGCAAGAATTTAAAAATTGTGCAGCACACTATTTTAGCTTAATACTCTTGGCTAATGTGATGTTGGGCGAAAGAGGCTCTCCTATTTGAATGCTATGCCCTGGGGCAATTTGCCTGTTTGGTCCAAGCTTTGAGGCAGAACTTGCTGAAGGATCTGGACATTTGATATATTCAAGTGAGGTGCTGGTGTAGCTCAGGGGTAGAGCAGCTGATTTGTAATCAGCCGGTCGCAAGTTCAAATCTTGTCACCAGCTTCGCTTCAAACCTTGCTCTGTGGTAAATCTGAGGAAACTTACTTTCTCTAGAATTAGCCGTTTTTGGGTAGAATTCTTACTTGTAGTGGTAAACCAGTGGTAAGGCGTGGGAAGAAAAGAATTGAGTCTGGAGGCAGTTAACCAGCGACTGCAAAGTGCCAATATTCCAGTCAAGGTCAGGCAGCACGGACGCACTCTAGCTCTGAGAGCTAAGTTACCACCCCGACCCGGTTCAAAGTTGAAAGAGCCAGACCACGGTTATTACGGGTTGCCTGCGTTTGTCAATATTGTGCAACAAGCGGGACTCGGCTATCTGCTGCAAGGACGAGACTATCAAATTTTGCCATACCCTAGCGTCCAAGCGAAACTGTTACGAACATCTCCTCAAATGTGGGAGCATCCTGAAACCAAGCGACCCGACCGCGTCAGGTGCTGGAGTTGGGCTGTTTGGACGATTCCTGGTCAGGCTATATGCAAATCAACCCACGAGTGCGGCTAAATTACCATCCAACAAACGCAAGTCAGTCCTAACCAGAAGTAGACCGATGCTTCCAGTGTCCTGGGTTGATTTACCTGCCACCTTTCTCCGACGCAATCTGAAACAGCAACTACAGCAGCATCAGATTCAGTTTGAAGCCGTCATTTACAACCCGAAGAAACAGGAACAATCAACGCATCTACTCACGCGGAGCCAACGAGCTCATCGACGTATGACTTGGGCAGACCGCTTGGCCAGAAATGCCCTTAAGCATGATATGCAGCATTGGAAAGTTCAACTAGTTCCGAACACGATCTTGTTTCACAAACGGTAGATGTCGTTGAAAAATTCGGCGTTACATAGATGCGGGATGAATCATGTTAATACGGGTATTTCCTGATAGTCCTTTGCGGCTCATATGCATTGCGATGCTTCCAACCGATTTGCAACTAATCCTGGTTAAGATTTATGATTGCTGGTTGGTTGCAGTTAATCCTGGTTCTGTTGCAGTTAATCCTGGCGCTCAGCACAACTATAGTTGCAGTTAATCCTGGCTCTTGTCAGATTTTGGTGATCTAGGTTGGGGTAAGGCAGAAGGCAGAGGGCAGAAGGCAGAAG
>JAFAVL010000078.1 GCA_019242465.1 Chroococcidiopsidaceae cyanobacterium CP_BM_RX_35
AGTTGCAGATCTGCGGCTTTGAGGTTCTCACGCAGATGGTCAACTGATGAAGTTCCCGGAATCAGCAAGATATTGGGAGAGCGTTGCAGCAGCCACGCGAGCGCCACTTGCAGCGGTGTTGCGTTCAGAGCCGTTGCCGTAGATTCGAGGGCGGATGATTGCAGCGGACTGAACCCGCCTAGCGGAAAGAATGGGGTGTAGGCGATTCCCTGCTGTGCGAGTTGGTCGATAAAAGCATCATCATTGCGGTGCGCTAAGTTGTATTCGTTCTGAACGCAGACAATTTCCGTAATGGTTTGCGCCTCCGCCAACTGCTTAGGCGTGACGTTGCTCAGTCCGAGATGCCGGATCAGCCCCTGTTCTTTAAGTTCAGCCAGGACGGTCAGTGGCTCTGCGAGCGAACCTTCCGCTGGTCTGTCGCTCATCATGCGAAGATTGACGACATCGAGCGCAGCGATTCCGAGGTTACGCAGGTTGTCGTGAACCGCATCGGTCAGTTCCTGCCGCGACATGGCGGGCACCCACGATCCGTCCTCTGGACGACGGGCACCGACCTTGGTGACGATCACCAGATCGTTTGGATAGGGGTGCAGGGCTTGGCGAATGATTTGATTGGTAATGTACGGACCATAGAAGTCGCTGGTGTCAATGTGGTTGATGCCGAGTGCGACGGCTTCGCGCAAAACAGCAACAGCAGCATCCACATCACGCGGCGGACCAAAGACCCCTTTACCCGCAAGCTGCATCGCGCCGTATCCCATGCGATTCAAGGTCAGCGAAGTGTTTGGGAGTGTGAAATTGCCGCCGAGTTTAGTTTGTTCGGTCATTTTGCTTTTTCCTCTGACTTCTAGATGATGTTTGTGTGTCGATCGCGCCTTCGGTAGCTAGTCTGGTGGCAATCTGTGGGTTATGCGAGATAAGACAGTAGTTTTAACCACTTTAAGTGTGAGTAGCAACTTGAGTTAACTAGTGGCTGGCTAGCTCGTAGAAGTACTGTCGCAATGGACGGGGTTCCCGTCCCAAAATGGCTCGCAGTACCAAAGCGTTGCCGCCAGGATAGCCGTGTCGATCGTGGTGAGCGTATATTTTTTTCATCCCCTCGCGGAAGGTGCCTTCAGGGATTTGTGCTGCCTGTGCCCATTCCTCGAAAGTCAGTTCCACTGCTTCGATCGGTCGATCGAGTGCCTCGCTCATCATCCCCGCCAGTTCCATTTGATCGACCATTCCCACATCACATAGCTCGAATGTGCCTTAGTCTAATCGATCGCTCGTTAGTGCTAGAGCAGCTACTTCTGCGACATCGCGGTAGTCTACATAGGATGTCTTGGCTATATTTGGAGAAGGGTAAAGCAAACTGACCTTTCTCCATCACCGACTGCCAATCAATATCGAAATTTTGCATGAATATCGTCGGCTGCAAAACAGTGAAATTCATTCCTGAATCATACAAAGCTTCCTCGACCGGAGGTTTGCCCGCATGATTACCGAGTGAAGAGAGGGACGGGTGGATGACACCAGATGCTTTAGCAGCCTCGACCATCGCTACGCCCAACTCCGCTTCATTGGGTGCAAAGGCAGGGTTGAGATGAAAGACACCCTCCATCCCACTAGCGGCAACACAAAGGCTGTCGGCATTGCTGAGATCTCCGACTATTGCTTCATCCGCGCCCTGTTGCCGTGCCGTGTCGATCTTATCTTTGCTCCGCACCAAGGCGCGAATGCTCACACCTTGCTGCTTTAGTTCCGGAATGACGAGGTTGGCGAATCTGCCGGTTGCTCCGACCATCAACACTTTCATTTGTTATCTCCCAATTGTTTTTCTGCAAATCAGTTTTAGAGCCTGTCAACATCCACAGTCAGCGTGGTACCCGGCGGTAAATCGCGGGTTTTGATTAAATCGAACTGTTTGGCAGCAGTTGAGTGTGGCATCAGGTGCGTGACTTTCTTCCGAACAGTATTGACAATACGTTGTCAATGTACAAATGCTACCGTATTGACAATACATTGTCAATAATCGGTCTGCATTTTCTGCGTAATGGCTTCTAGGAGCATGTCAGATGACAGGGTGGCGATTGCCATCTCCTTATCCTTCTCCGTCACAGCGATATACCGCTGTAACGCCAATAGAGTTCTTGTTTCCGGAGATCGCCCGAATGTGCTTGAGCGGCACTTGTTGATTGTGCATCCAGGTAGTTGTCCTTTGGAAGGTGATGCGATCGGGCACCCATATACTTAAAGTAAGTGGAATTTGTGACGTACTCCCAGCGTCGCGCTTACGCGACGGCGTGGGCTTCTCTTTGATTTCTCCTAGAGCGTTTTGGTGATGTCCTAGATCTGGTGTCTGGCTCTCAAACTGATATGCCAAATTCATAGCGGTTAATAAACAATCCAATCACCAAATCGTGCATTTCCTCTGTTTTGGAAAAACCAATAGTCTTACGCACTAACCTCTTGATTCTTGTTCTTAATCTTAGCTGTTTCCGCTCAATCCTTTGCGTTTTGCGCTTACCTACTTCGTGGGTTTCTGCTGGTAGATGCCTTTCATATGCTCCCCAACCATCCGTGCAGTAACGCTTAATTCCAAACAAAAGGAGTAACTTTTTCAGTTGTAGAAATGCTTCATCTTTGCGACGACCGAATACATATGCTAAAACTTGACCAGTTCTCCGGTCGAGCGCGTGCCAAAGCCAACGCGGGCTCTTCTTGCTGCTGACATAGCTCCACCGGAGCGTCTAGTTCAGATTCTTCAATCACAGCTTCTTCTGGCTCCTCAACTCGAACAATATTTACTTCAATCTGCTTTGATTCCAGTTGTTGTAATAGTTTCCGATTCACTGGTTCGAGATGTTTGAGTTTTTTTTTATTCTTGAATCACAGTAGTCGGGCTAACACGTAAGACCCTTGCTATGTCTCGAACACCACTGCCGCTAAGTGTCATCTCCACAATTTGAGGCAGTGCGGTCTTGGGGTCTCCCCAAGTGAAGCAACTGCCGTGCTGTTTGACTTGTCTACTTCGTCCTGGATAAGCTTGGTTGATGATAAAAGTGCGATAAGGACATTCTGAATTCTGACAGCGGTAGCGTTGCTTCCCCTCGGCTGATTTTCCGTTCTTAATTACCTCTTCGCGCTCGTCAATGTGGACATTGCACCGGGAGCCAAACAGCCATAATGCTCAACCAAACGACTTCCTTTTCCTTCTCCCAATTATAGCCAAACACCAGATCTAGAACACCACCTGGTGTTCTTGCCTGTAGGCGTCTTGATGTTCATATCTCTAAGTCTAAGTACGAAACGTGGGAGTCTAATCTATCGTACTCAAACCGTACTCAAAATGTCCAGTTTTTGCTTAAAAAATCAGGTTCTGCTACTCCTTCAAAAATCTAGAAATATAGCTAGAACCCTTATATATTCTGTATTTAAGGATGGACACACGCCGACTCGAACGGCGGACCCCCACGATGTCAACGTGGTGCTCTAACCAACTGAGCTATGCGTCCTCAGAAAAATAATTGTAGCACACTTTTAACTGAATCAACTCTTGTCCCCAGTTAGGTATGACCTAGTATGAGGTTGTAATTTTTCTCTAAATCTCAGCATTAACCAAAAAGCGGTCAGTTCAATATGGCTGACTGCTTTTTCTCCCGATTTAGTCTAAACTCCAAAAAAGAAGCAATAGTCCCTTATCCTGGTCTTAGCGCCCTATAAGTAAGGAGTGACTAGACTCTGAAAAAGCTGATCAACAAGCCTGAAGATTTTGTGCGCGAAAGTCTAGTCGGCATGGCAGTGGCTCATCCCGATTTGATTAAGGTGCGCTTTGACCCGAACTTCGTCTATCGATCTGATGCACCCGTACAGGGCAAGGTGGCGATCATTTCTGGTGGAGGCAGTGGTCACGAACCAATGCACGCTGGCTTTGTTGGGAGGGGAATGCTTGATGCCGCCTGTCCAGGAGAGGTTTTCACTTCACCAACTCCTGATCAGATGCTGGAAGCTGCCAACACAGTGGATGGTGGGGCTGGCATTCTCTACATTGTCAAAAACTACAGCGGCGATGTGATGAACTTCGAGATGGCAACAGAACTTGCCCGTACTGCAGGCATCCGGGTGTTCAATATTTTGATTGATGACGATGTGGCGGTGAAGGACAGCCTCTACACCCAAGGACGCCGAGGTGTAGGGACCACTGTACTGGCAGAAAAAATCTGTGGTGCGGCTGCCGAGCAGGGCTATGATTTGCGGCAAGTAGTGGATCTGTGCAGACGAGTCAACCTCAACGGGCGGAGTATGGGGTTGGCGCTGACCTCCTGCACTGTACCTGCCAAAGGAACACCGACTTTTGCACTTAGTGATAACGAAATGGAAATGGGCATTGGTATTCACGGTGAACCAGGGCGTGAATGTATGGCTCTCAAGTCAGTGGATGAGGTTACTGAGTTACTGGCACTATCAATTATTGAAGATTCTCCCTACAGTCGCATGCTGCGCGAGTGGGATGAAGACAAAGGCGAATGGGTGGACGTTGAACTAACAAATTCACCCTTCCAGAGGAGCGATCGCGTGCTGGCTTTCGTCAACAGCATGGGCGGCACTCCCGTTTCCGAACTTTATATCGTCTACCGCAAATTGGCAGAAATCTGTCAGAAGCAGGGAATCCAGATTGTGCGAAACTTAGTTGGTCCTTACATCACCTCTTTGGAAATGCAAGGTTGCTCGATTACCCTGCTCAAGTTGGATGATGAGATGATTCGGCTATGGGATGCACCCGTAAAGACGCCGAGCTTACGTTGGGGAATTTGATCAGGGCATGCTTCTAAATGGTGACAAAAGATCAGATCGTGCAATGGTTGCAGGCTTTTGCAGCTGTGCTAGAGCAGAATAAAGACTATTTGACTGAACTGGATTCAGAGATTGGCGATGCTGATCACGGCATTAATATGGAGCGCGGCTTCAAAAAGGTGATGAGTCAGTTACCTAGTGTTTCAGACAAGGACATCGGTAGCATTTTGAAGACGGTGAGCATGACCCTAATCTCCAGCGTCGGCGGTGCTAGTGGTCCCCTTTATGGCACCCTGTTCCTACGAGCTAGTACAGCAGTAGCTGGTAAGCACGAACTGACCAACGAGGATATGGTCGAGTTGCTCCAGGCTGGGCTAGATGGCGTGAGGGATCGCGGCAAGGCTCAACTGGGCGATAAGACAATGGTGGATGTTTTGTCTCCCGCTGTGGCAAACTTTCACCAGGCTGTGGGCGAGGGCAAGAGTGCGATCGCAGCACTACAACAGGCTGTGGCAGCAGCGGAGCAAGGCATGAAAGACACCACATCGATGCTTGCCAGGAAAGGTCGGGCTAGTTACCTAGGAGAGCGAAGCGTTGGTCATCAAGATCCAGGTGCCACTTCCTCTTTTTTAATGCTGAAGAGCTTGTTGGCAACTCTTGAAAGTTCAGTGGTAAAGTAAATACTGTATGAGCAAAGAAGAGTTGATCTCAATAATTTCGAGTGGGTAACGACTGCAAAATAAAAACATAGGTTATTACAGTAGTTGTCCATGGTATCGCCTCCCTACTCAGACCAGGGTGATCGCGCTTTCCAGTGAAAATTTTGTCAAATGTAGCGTACCTGATTTTGCATTTCATCTGCTGTTATACTATTCAAGATGATCAGGAGTCGTTGTACAATTTCGTAGGGTTGGTTGCGAGTAGCCAGAATGAGTCCATAGTGCATTTGTCCTGCTGCAAAATAAGATTGAGCGAGAGCTTCAAAGTCAACTCAACTGTGAGTAAGTAATACCTTGTATTCGCTAATAGCATAGGCTAACTGAGCCGCATCACTTTTTATGAAGTTGCCCTGCCTCCCGTGCAGTGATTGCTCCAAAACCTCGGGCTCGAAGCAAATCTGCCACTAGCACGTTCACATCTTCATCCAGGTATAGTTCAATAAATAAGTTACTCAAGAGTTTCTGATTAATGGATCAATTAACTCATCTGGAATTCGGTTGCGTTCAATGTACGTATTGATCTCTCCCTGGTGATCGCTATAGTAGCTCAAGGCATCAAATACCTGTGCCAGTGTTAGATGCGGCAGACTTTTGGGAATCTCTTCTGGTGCAATCCCCAATCGCCACGTTTCCACAATTGCTCGTACTGGTGTACGTGTTCCTTGAATAATCGGCTCACCACCCAGGATTTCATCGTCTGTGACAACATAACAATGCTCTGTAGTCTGCAACATAATGATCCTCTCTACGTACGCTGTTGCATGGATTTGTGACAGTAACCTTATTAACCGCTATGTATTTAAAGTGGCAGTTTAAAAACTATATCAACAGGTTAGAACACTCAGATTTTTTTGATTAGTACTCTAACCAATCTTTAACACCACCCATTTACGAATCCTCCATCAATTCTATACATTTCTTTGAAAGTTCGTCTGCTGTTGATACAGATTCTACATCAATACATATAAATCCAAGACGCTCAACCTCCTCCCTCATATGTTTATTGTAGAATAAGGTACGGTCCAGAAACTTTTGAGTTAAGTGTTTTTCATCCTTACACACATTACAAAAATTACTTTCACTAAAGATTCGGTTTCGGAAGAGTTGGTCCCTAGCCGTAAGCCAAATCGCTTTAACACCATTTTCGCTAACTAAATTCGCTACAAATCCTGGCCATAACGCAGAGCCTTCAAGTATAAGGCATTCCGTTGATAAATCAGAGGCATGAGAATGAACAATAACCTCGACCTGTGGCAACACATTTTTCTCATAATTCGAGAATACGTCTGAAAAAAGAGCGTTGACAGACAGCTCCCTATAATGTTCTGCTACTTGCTCTGGAATAGCCTTTCCGTTTGCACCTACCCAAGGACGTCCGGGATGCCGAGCGAGTTTGTCCGTAGAACGACAACTCCAACCAAGCTTTGCCGCTAAAGCTCGACCAAGGGACGATTTGCCTGCATGAGAGGAGCCGCCAATTAGAATCACTCGTGTTTCATTGATTAATTGATTCATGAACCCTTATTTGATAACCGCTACTCACCGCTCCTTCTTCGTCAAGCGCTCAATCTATTAGCAGATAAGGTAACTTGGTGAGCAGAAGCTTCTCCACAAGGTTGATGGTGTTGCCGTGGTTGGAATTGTCATTGTTTCTCACAGTAAACAGCTTGCTGAAGGAGTGCGGGAACTAGCAGCGCAAATGGTTCAGGGCAAAGTACCCCTTGCTGTTGCGGGAGGAATAGAAGATCCACAGAACTCACTCGGCACAGACGTAATCCAGGTTCATCAGGCAATCACATCAGTTTACAGCGACGAAGGTGTCGTTGTTTTGATGGATTTGGGCAGTGCCTTGATGAGTGCTGAAATGGCTCTAGAGTTTTTACCAGAAGATCAGCGGGCTAATGTGCATCTGTGTGAAGCACCCCTGGTAGAAGGCGCGATCGCGGCGGCAGTTCAGGCGGCGGCTGGTAGTGACATTGAACAAGTCATCACCGAAGCACGCAGTGCCCTGGCAGCTAAAGCCGCTCAATTGGGTATCGTCAGTAGTCCGTTGTCAGTAGTAAGTAGCAATGGACAACAGACTACGGGGGAGGAACAAAAAACAAAAGAGATCCGCCTGACTATCCGCAATCGGTTAGGACTACACGCCCGTCCAGCGGCTCAGTTCGTTGCGACAGCAGCCAGTTTTCAGTCCCTAATTCGGGTGCGAAACTTAACTAAAAACACTGAATATGTTGACGCTTTGAGCATTAATCAAGTAGCAACTTTAGGTGTGCGACAAGGACACGAGCTTGCGATCACAGCTCAAGGCTCCGATGCGGGTGAAGCACTGGCTGCATTGCTAGCATTAATCGAAGCCAACTTTGGTGAAGACGATACCGCTTTGGAATCCCAACCAGCAGCTCAAATTAACGCTACCCCACAGACTCAAGAGGGCGTACCCTTACGTGGCGAACTGTTAGGAATTCCAGCTTCTCCAGGTGTGGCGATCGCACCCATCGTCCTATATCATCCGACTCCCCTGAAACAGGAACGCCCTTTAGAGGATGCCCAGACTGAATGGAGGCGTTTGCGGGTAGCGCTGCAAATTGCCCAACAGGAAATTCAGACATTGCAAATGCAAACTGCTACCCAAATCGGTAAACATGAAGCTGCCATCTTCAATGCACAACTGCTTTCTTTGGAAGATCCACTTCTCGTTAATCCAGCTCGCCAAGCCATTGTTGACGACCGCTTGAGTGCTGAAGACGCGTGGCAAGCTGTAGTGAATAAGGTGGTTGCTACCTACCGCACTCTTGAAGACCCTTATATGCAAGAACGGGCTGTTGACATGATAGATTTAGGGCAACGGGTATTACGACAGCTAGCGGGTGTTGACCCGACTCCCCTAAACCTGCCCCAACCAGCTATTTTGGTGGCAATAGATCTGACTCCCTCTGACACAGCGCAGCTAGACCCTACCAAGGTGTTAGGTATCTGTACCGCGCTCGGCAGTGCAACGTCCCACAGCGCAATTTTGGCACGCACGCTAGGGATTCCAGCAGTCGTCGGTGTAGGATTGGAGGTATTAAACTTACCTAATGATACCCTCCTGGCACTAGATGGTGAGAGTGGCAAGGTATGGTTAAAGCCAGAGCCAGACACCTTAGCTGCACTTCAGGCTAAGCGTGATACCTGGGAAGCTGCTCAACAGCAAGCGCGAGAATTGGCTCACCATCCAGCTTTTACCCGTGATGGTAAGAGAGTCACCGTACTTGCCAATATTGGTGGGATAGCTGATGCCAATGTGGCTCTGAATCTAGGTGCAGAAGGAGTGGGACTGCTGCGCACTGAGTTCCTCTATCTAGATCGGACAACCGCTCCTGGTGAAGATGAGCAATTAGCAGTCTATCAGGCGATCGCTCAGGTGATGGGAACTCGTCCGTTGATCATTCGCACACTGGATGTTGGGGGTGACAAGCCACTTCCCTACCTAGGTTTGCAGCAGGAAGCTAACTCCTTCCTAGGCTGTCGCGGCATACGTTTCT
This sequence comes from Chroococcidiopsidaceae cyanobacterium CP_BM_RX_35, assembly GCA_019242465.1. Next base: position 9,023 of record JAFAVL010000078.1, read on the forward strand.
GTCTAGATCAGCCGAATATCTTCAAAACTCAGTTGCGGGCGATTTTGAGAGCCAGCCCTGGACACCAAATCAAGGTGATGTTTCCCATGATTGCAACTGTGGCAGAGGTACAGGCAGCTAAGGCAATTTTGGCACAAGCGCAGGCTGAACTGCGCCAGGCTAGTATTTCCTTCGATGAAGCTATGGAAGTGGGCATCATGGTGGAGGTACCAGCGGCTGTCGTTATTGCCGATCAATTGGCAGCTCTTGTAGACTTTTTCAGTATTGGCACCAATGATTTAAGCCAATACATTATGGCTTGTGACCGCACTAATCCACGAGTGGCAGGTTTGGCTGATGCTTTGCATCCAGCAGTGTTGCGGATGGTTTATCAAACTGTCCAAGCTGGACATGAAGCTGGGATCTGGGTGGGGTTGTGTGGTGAACTGGCTTGTGACCCTCTAGCAGCACCAATTTTGCTAGGGTTGGGGCTGGACGAGTTAAGTCTCAATCCCCAGGCTATCCCTGCACTTAAGCAGGCGATTACTCAATTAACGGTAGCACAAAGCGAGGCGATTACCCTTGCAGGATTGAAACTGGATTCCGCAGCTAGCGTCAGAGCCCAGTTATACCCACCTCAAGCTGGATGAAAATAATCATAGATTTCCTGAGCCAAACGAGGACCAATCCCAGATACTGTTGCCAACTGTTCTGGCGTTGCCTCCCGAATGTAGTCAATGGAGCGAAAATGTGCCAAGAGCTGTTTTTGCCGCTGGTATCCTAACCCCGGAATTTCCTCTAAGCGTGATCGCCGTAGCTTTTCACTCCGTTGCTGCCGATGGAAGCTTACGGCAAATCGGTGTGCCTCATCTCGCAGACGCCGCAACAACTGCACCCCCGGCTGCTCCGACTTGGTTGGTAGTGGTTGAGATTCGCCTGGCAAGAAAATTTCCTCTCGTTGCTTAGCCAAACTCACAACTCGCAGATCTTCCATCAAATTCAGCTCTTGCAATACAGCGACAACAGAGGATAACTGACCCTTACCACCATCAATCATAATCAGATCGGGCCAATCGGGATTTCCCACTCGCTGCAACTGTAGTGACTCGCCATACCTACGGAAACGACGACGAATCACCTCCGCTAGACTAGCAAAATCATCTGAGTGACCAGCCGTTACACTAGGATTCTTAATTTTGTAATGGCGATAGTGCTGTTTAGCTGGTAAACCATCAATAAATACCACCTGAGATGCAACAGCATTCGCCCCCTGAATGTGGGAAATATCATAACCTTCAATTCTGTGAGGCAAGTCGGGTAAATCGAGAATCGTAGCTAAATCCTCCATCGCTTGATCATTGCGATCACCTAAGCGCTGAGTCCTTTGCAGTTCGTACTCCGCATTGCGCTCCACCATCTCTATAAGTTCAGCTTTAGAAGAGCGCAGTGGAGATAGAATGCTGACTTTACGACCTTTGCGCTGACTCAAAACCTCCGCCAACAGCTCCCCTTCTGGCAACTCATGCTGCACCAAAATTTCGGTGGGAATTTCTACAGAGTCAGCTGTTTGATAATGCTCCTCCAACACCCGTTGCAAAATTGCTCCCGGTTCGGCACCAGCATCGGCAACAAAACCCAAACGTCCTACCAATTGCCCAGCACGGATCTGAAATAACTGGATGCAAGCATGTTTCGCATCTGCTGCTAGGGCAATAGCATCTCGAGAAACCGTATCATCTGGCAGCGATACCTTTTGCTCTGCACCCAATGACTTAAGTCCAGAAATTTGGTCTCGACTCCGAGCCGCAGCCTCAAAGTTTAACTCATTCGCTGAGCGCTGCATCTGCTCCATCAGCATCTCCAGCAACTCTTGAGTTCGACCTTGAAACACCATCGCCACTTTTTGTACAGTTTTACGGTACTCCTCAGGCGGAATCAGTCCTTGACAAACACCTGGACAACGCCCCAAATCGTAATTAAGACAGGGGCGGTCTTTGAACAGAGGTTGGGGTCTTTGCCGCAGTGCAAAGAGCCGCTTGGACAATCGCAGGATATCTCGCAGTAATCTAGCATCTGTGTAAGGTCCGTAGTACTTGTCCTTCTCTTTTCCCAAACGTCGGTTGCGAGTAATGAAAATTCGGGGATAATCTTCTGACCAAGTAATACAGACATAAGGATATTTTTTATCATCTTTCAACAGAACGTTGAAATAAGGCTGATGCTGCTTAATCAGATTCGCTTCCAATGCTAGAGCTTCTGCTTCTGTATCCGTAACGATGAACTCAATCTCTGTTACCTGCTTCACCATCATGCTGATCCGTTCGCTCAACTGCTGAGAATCACGGAAATACGAGCGAACTCGCGATCGCAATTTTCGAGATTTACCTATATAAATAATGCGGTCTACAGAATCGCGCATAAAGTAAACCCCAGGCTCCGACGGAATTTCTTTCAGGCGCTGAGCGAGGCGTTCTGGATCTTTCAGCAATGGTATTGATGTCACCCCAGACGAGGGCTGATCCATTGCTGCGGATGTCTTTCGCTCTGTCATATTGCTGTTCTGCTCAGTTTTCGGTGAAATCACGCATATTCCTTCTTTTGAATATTTGTTATGCTTTAAGCATTAAAGTGTCAAAAGTTTTTGTTAAAGATTGACCGTCAAATTTTGGTTGTAAAAAATATAGCAATTGCTAAAAATGTAAATTTATTTGGTGTTGAATTTAGATAACTTCATCGGCGTCAGTAGGATAATGTTTTATCCGAAAATCTCAATTAAAAACATGACTATAACAAAGAAAAAATGAATTTAGATGAGTTTGAAACTAAATATCAGAACCAGCTTGAGTCAGCCCTCAATCAACTACAGACAGCAATACTACTGTTAGGGCAACTAGAAACGAAACTAACCAATGTTGGTCTCGATTTACAAAACCTTAGTAAGACAGTGGAAGAATTTGTCATTCAGCAAAGAGATGAATAAATCGAGACAAATTAAATCATAGTAGCAATCCAGATAACTCGTCTTCGATAGCTTGTGTTAAATCAACAAGATTCACTGGTTTGACAAAATAACGGCTCGCTCCTAAACTTAGAGCCCGCTGTTGGTCAGTTCTAAAAGCAAATGCAGAAACCACAATCACAGGAATGTGCTGAAAGTCGGCTCTCTGCTTAATATGCTGAAGCAGAGTATAGCCATCAACGTCTGGTAACTTTAAGTCTAGCAAAATTAAGTGAGGCTGAAAACCAGCTAAAGCTTGGAACAGCTCCGTACCATCCGCTAAGCCCTGGACTTGAAATCCACAATAGACGAGATAGTCATTTAACATCTGCCGATTGACTTCGTTATCTTCAACCAGCAAAATTCGCCAAGGAGGTGGGTTTGCAGCGGGGTTTATATCCTGTTTTATTGTTCGCTTACTGCTCACAATCTTTTCCGACAAAGGAATCGCTTTGAGAGTGACACTTAAAACTAGGTTCAGCAATGCAGCTAAATTGGACAGTAACTTTAGCTAATGAGTTATAAGGAACATGCTGAAAACCATGCAGATCTAGCCTAGGGAAGAAAGCTAAAGGCAGACTCAAAGGGAGCTCCGGAGTTCTACTCCGGCTGCGCTCTACCGCAAGCTCAAGTCCGCCATAGAAACACTCGTTTACATCCAGTTGATGTATCATAAGTGTCAAT
>JAFAVL010000311.1 GCA_019242465.1 Chroococcidiopsidaceae cyanobacterium CP_BM_RX_35
CAAAGCACAACTCTGTAACTTGTCGATTGACCAGTGCCTTAGCGATCACATCTGCTGCCTGTCTGATTTCGGGTCCTTCCGGCATTGTTGATTCCTTGGATATTAAATAATTTTTGCCATAATCCTAATTTCAGGACTTAAGAGAAATGATGTCATGATAGATACTACAATCAGATGTCAAGTTTCATAGCATACGAAAAATACAAAAACTCAAGGGAATACTGCTTGTGGTAGCTCCGGCACGGCGTTCATATTGGGGTTGGTCGCACGGATCCCAACGTCCCCCTTGACTTCCACAGAGCTTGCTCAAGAAAAGGAGATTGCTGATTGAAGGGTGGATATCTATTGCTTTTGTTCGTCGCCGCTGTACTTGAGGCTGGAGGCGATGCTTTGGTGCGAACGGGCTTGCATAGCTCCCTTTTAGTGAAACGCACTGAGTTTTTGCTCTTAGGCGGTTTTGTCTTATTTAGTTATGGTGTCGTTGTTAACCTACTTGACTGGGACTTCGGTCGTCTGCTTGGCGTTTATGTCACACTGTTCTTCCTTGTTGCCCAACTCATTAACTATTTTGGCTTTGGGCAAAAACCCAGTGTTGCCATTCTTGTTGGGGGAGCATTGATTGTAGGAGGGGGGCTAATCATTTCTTTTTGGAAACCTTAACTTATCGATGTGACTCATCATTCTTGAGTAAGTTTGTAGGCTCTGCGAATTGTAGACTGCTTCATCCTAGCCATCGATCACTACCAGACTAGTCGATACAATGATAAGCCAACTCTAGCGGTTTAATTCTTGATGCGTTAAGGACTCTATTCTTCACTTAGGGGGTTTATTGTTTTTGTCCAAAGCCTAAAGCTGAAACCAAGCCGTCAGTGCTACTGCCAAAGCATCCGCCGCATCATCTGGGCGGGGAATGTAGTCTAGACTTAACTCCCTCGCCACTGCCTGTTGCATTTCTGATTTATCTGCATTGCCATATCCCGTCAAGGCTTGCTTAATTTGGGCTGGAGTGAACTCAACAAGCGGTACGTCGTGTTGAGCTAATACCAGCATCAGCACCCCTCGTGCTTGAGCTACAGTAATGGTGTTAGCCATGCGGTAAAAAAACAGTTTCTCAATTGCTACGAGGTCAGGTTGCCATTGTTGCATTAATGTGTGTAAATCTTCGTAAATGGTGCAAAGGCGCTTTCCCATCTCTGTAGCAGCTGATGTTTGGATAACGCCAAAGTCAAGTAGTGTTACTGGCTTGGTTGCTACCCTAGTAAGTGCAGGAGGGGAATTCGTAGTAGTGCAAGCATGAGATTCTACTACAGTGCAAATCGCTCCAAACCCCAGAATTGCCAGCCCTGGGTCTAAGCCGAGAATTCTCCTTTCCATCTTAAGTTCACCTTTGGAACATTACTTTTTTGAATTGTGAAAGTTAGAACTCGTAAGAAGAACCCTTGTACCATACGCTTAAACTCGCGTCGGCAGTCCTCCCTCCAGTAAACTTGCTAACAGAAGCACTATATTGGTCATATTTCGTGAGTAACTTACAACTATAGCAATGCACTACCAGTTAGCTACGGTTGAAAACAGGAGTATCCCTGCTAGAGTCAAAACCGTCTGGTATACATTTTTGTGTCCCTATGCCCCAATCATCTATGTCAATCGGTTTCATCAAACAAGCTCTATACGCCCTGACTCAGGAGTCGCGCAATCGCACTTCCCATCGTGTTAACCAGTGGTTCAAGTGGCTAGCTCCTGGGCTATCGGTGAAGCGTTGGTTACTTATAAGTGCGAGTGGTGTTGTACTAACGGGTCTGGGTCTAGCAATTTGGATTAAGCTGACCCCGATTTTTTATGCAATTCAGTTGCTCCAGGACATTCTGGAAACAATCGCGAATATTTTTCCTAGCTATATCAGCGGTCCGCTCGTGCTCACCTCTGGTTTGCTGTTGATCTTTTGGGGGCAAACTCGGACGGTAGGGTCAATTACCCAGGTGCTGAGATCGGATGGAGATGAGGAACTGATTGATGTGCTGTTGACTTATCGTCGATTGCATCGGGGACCGAAAATTGTCACAATCGGCGGCGGCACAGGGCTCTCGACCTTGCTGAGAGGATTAAAGGTTTATAGCGCTAATATTACAGCTATTGTAACTGTGGCAGATGATGGGGGCTCTTCTGGAAGGTTACGGCGAGAAATTGGGGTGCTACCACCAGGAGATATCCGTAATTGTCTAGCGGCGCTGGCTTCAGAAGAGAAGCTATTAACAGAACTGTTTCAGTATCGGTTCCGGGCAGGGGATGGTTTGACTGGTCACAGTTTTGGCAATCTTTTCCTGACCGCTATGAGTGAAGTTACTGGAGATTTGGAGCGGGCAATTGCTGCTAGCTCCCAAGTTTTGGCAGTACGTGGTCAGGTGCTACCGTCAACCCTTAGTGATGTCAGTCTTTGGGCAGAATTAGCTGATGGTCGTCAGATTGAGGGCGAATCGAACATTACTGCAGCCGGAGGTAAGATTATTAAAATTGGCTGCACTCCTGCCAATCCATCAGCTTTACCTAAAGCGTTGCAAGCAATCCAAGAAGCCGATTACATTATCATCGGTCCTGGCAGCCTTTATACTAGTGTGATTCCCAATTTGCTAGTACCGGAGATTGCTGAAGCGATCACCCAACGGTACCAAGGTGGAGAAACTCCGCCTATTCCTTGCATTTACGTTTGTAACATCATGACCCAACCGGGAGAAACACAAGGATATGCAGTCTCGGACCATATCAAAGCAATTGATGCCGCCTGTGGTCGAAAGCTGTTTGGTGCAGTTTTGGTACACAAAAAAGCCCCTTCAGCCCGAAGTTTGATCCGCTACGCTGAGGAAAACTCCCATCCCGTCTTCCTCGACCGGGAAGCCATCAACCAGTTAGGACGACGCATTGTCCTTGCTAATGTAATGGATGAAGATGAAAAGACGGGCTTGGTGCGTCACAATCCCCGGCGACTGGCGGGGGTGTTGTTGCGGTGGTATGGTCGCGCTTTGGGGAGATAGGGGTGACTGGGAGGTGGGGAGTAAGCTTTAGACTTAAAAACAGGAGCTTCTAGTGTGGAATGATAAGGATGAAGATTTATCTTCCGGATGCGGCTGCAACGCGATCTCTGGGGGTGACTTTGGGGCAATCGTTGCCGACTGGTAGCGTGATTTTGTTAGAAGGGGACTTGGGTAGCGGTAAAACTACCCTGGTGCAAGGCATTGGTGA
>JAFAVL010000468.1 GCA_019242465.1 Chroococcidiopsidaceae cyanobacterium CP_BM_RX_35
AAAAGCAATACCTGGATCGAGTCGCAACACAAGCCGCTCTGATGCTGGTACCGGTAGCCAAGCTGGATTGATCAAAAAGCGATCGCCAATCTCCAGTGGTTGCCAATATTGCTTCCAGCTACTTGCCCAGTCTTCTTCATCGAGTGATCGCCACTGTATTTTTGGTACAGCAAGCCCCATTGTGAGGGCATCTTGGCATATAGCCAAAGACAGCTCCTCCAATGGCACCTGTGCTTGAGTTTGCGTTCTTGAGTCGCTGGAGCCTCCACAGGCGTTGCCTTGAGTCTTGGGCAAGTAAGATCGCACCAGCCGCAGATGTCCTTGGCTTTCACTCGCCATTCCCCGGCAGCCAAAAACTTCCAACCGCCAGAAAAGCGAATCTTCCATCTCTGGTTCACAGAGGATTTGCAATTCCCACCAGTCGTTTGCCATCTAAAGGGTCACTGTATAGGCATCCCGAATCCCTGGCACCTTGACAATTTCAGTCAAGATCCCATCAGGTAGAGGGTCGTCTAGGCTTAATACCATGACAGCATCACCGCGCACAATCTTGCGTCCTACCTGCATACTGGCAATATTGACATTAAAGCTACCCAATAGAGAGCCAAGTTTACCAATAATTCCTGGCATATCACGGTGCAGAGTAAACAACATGTGTTGAGTGGGAGGTACGTTAATTGGGAACTCGTCAATATCTGTTAGGCGGATTTCTCGGTCTCCTAACAAAGCACCTGTGACCGAATGCTCACCTAAAGAACCTTTCACTTCTAGATGCAACGATCCCGCGTAATCGCGCAGCGATGCGTCCCGCGTCTCGATGACACGAATCCCTCTCTCTTTCGCTTCGATGCTGGCATTAACGTAATTTACCCGTTCCCTTAAAGCTTGGGAGAGTAGACCTTTAAGCGCTGCCACAACTAGGGGCTGGCTCTTATTCGTTGCTAATTCCCCTTGCAGTCGCACATTCAGTAACTCCACTCGTCCCCCAGCCAGCTGTCCAACCAACTTTCCCAAGGTTTCAGCTAGCTGCATGTAAGGTCTGAGTGCTTCCAGCACATCGGGACCAAGCCCAGGAATATTCACTGCCGATCGCGCTGGCAGCCCCAACAGCACATCGCGGATTTGTTCTGCCACATCGATGGCAACGTTGATCTGGGCTTCAGCCGTGGAAGCTCCTAAGTGGGGAGTCAGGATAACTTCTTTCCCCAAAGACTTTAATGGTGAGTCTCCTAACGGTTCTGCTTCGTACACGTCTAAAGCGGCACCGGCAATTTTGTGATTTTGCAACGCTTCCATCAAGTCTGCCTCATTAATGATCCCACCGCGGGAACAGTTGATGATCCGGGCAGTAGGTTTCATCTTAGCTAGAGCTGCTTTGTCGATCAGGTGAGTAGTCTCTGGTGTCTTGGGTATATGCAGGGTGATATAGTCTGCTTCTTGCAGGAGTAAATCCATCTCTACTAAGCGACAGCCTAGCTGCTCTGCCCGTTCGTTAGAGATAAAGGGGTCGTAGGCTAAGAGCTTCATCCCCATTGCCTTGGCAGCGGTAGCAACATGAGAACCAATTTTACCTAAGCCGACAACGCCCAAGGTTTTCTTGTAGACTTCAGCTCCGATGAAGCTACTACGGTTCCACTCGCCGCTTTTGACCGACTGATTGGCATCCGGTATGTGGCGAGAGAGGGCTAGCATCATGGCGATCGCGTGTTCGGCTGCGGCAATTGTGTTGCCTTCTGGGGAGTTTACAACGACAATCCCGTGCCGCGTAGCAGCGGGAACGTCAACATTATCGACGCCTACACCCGCTCGACCAATGATTTTCAACTGCGTTCCCGCTGCAATGATTTCCTGAGTCACGCGAGTGCCGGAACGGATCATCAGGGCGTCGTATTCTGGAATTATCTGCACGAGTTTCTCTGGCGACAGACCTGTTTTTACGTCAACCTGGGCCACTTGAGAGAGGATGTCAATTCCAGCCTGATCGATTTGGTCGGAAACTAATACCTTTGACATAGTAAGCAAGTGAGTAGGGAGTAGGGAGTAGACCAAATGCTAGTAAGGTTTTTAAACTTGATCAACTGGGGTTATATTACAAAAAATCTTTAATATATTACGTTATTTTAACCGCAAAGGGGATCTTTCCCATTCAACTAGAATTCGACTAAGGACCGACCCACTAGCACTGTTAGCCTGTCATAATTAGATCTATCCCCACAATTAGATAACTGTTTGGGCATCTAATGAATTACCTTATCGCTGTGCTGCCAGATCGTATCCAAGTAGAAGCCGCATACTTGGCTTTGGAAAAAGAAGGCATACCGATTGATAAAGTGAGTATCTTGGGTAGGGGTTACAAGAGTGCTGATGAGTTCGGCTTAATTGACCCGAATGAACAAGCTAAAAAACAATCGCGCCTGATGGCTTTCTGGCTCGTACCGTTTGGCTTTGCTTCTGGAGTCACTTTCAGTGTCTTGACTGGTTTAGAAACCTTTGCCTGGGCAGGTGAAATTGGTAATCATTTAATTGGTGGACTGCTGGGCGCTGGTGCTGGCGCTATGGGTAGCCTATTTGCGGGTGGTGGAGTTGGCTTACTGGTAGGCGGTGGCGATGCTTTGCCATATCGCAATCGTCTAAAGGCTGGTAAATACCTAATCGTAGTTCAGGGTTCTGAAAGTTTGACTCGTCAGGCAACCCGGATACTGCGTCAATTTGAGCCGGAAAATATTCAGGGGTACGCGGAAGCAGGTGTGCGGGGGAATCCCTGAATTTATGCTGCCGAGAGAAGAACTTTTAAAAGCAGTAGAAAATCGAGAAAGTGCAGCTCGTGCGATCGACCAGGCAGAGCAAGCAATTAAGACCTGGGAAATTGTACTAATGGATTTTCTTGCTCCTCCAGAACTGGCTGAAATTCAGCAGATGTTTAGTCAGTTAACAGAAGTGCAAATGGTTGCTTGGGGCGGATATCCACAAGCAGAACGACAAAGGCTGGCGATCACCCGTCCAGAAATCCCTCTAGACCAATCGCAAGTCGAAGTAGCAGCACTGGAAATTGCTGGTAATTTTCTGTTTGATACTGCGACGCACCGTGATTTTTTAGGCGCGATGTTGGCGACTGGAATTGTTCGGGAAAAGACTGGCGACATTATTGTCTTAGGGGAACGAGGAGCCCAGGTGGTAGTGGTGCCTGCTTTAGTGGAATTTTTAGAAATGAATCTTA
>JAFAVL010000621.1 GCA_019242465.1 Chroococcidiopsidaceae cyanobacterium CP_BM_RX_35
ATCTAGCGCGAGCAATTGGTCCGGCTCTGGGAGGGTTGGTTGTAGCTTTTACTGGAGCAGGCGTTGTGTTCCTGATCAACTCAGCTTCCTTTATTGCTGTCATCCTAATGCTCTATCGTTGGCATCGCCAGCCGCTTTATACCAGCGCATTGCCAACAGAAATGGTTGTAGGTGCGATGCGGGCTGGCCTGCGTTACCTCCGCTATGCTCCTGCACTGCAAGGGATTCTGATCCGAGCTTTTGTTCCAACTATTTGTATCAGCGCTGTATGGGCACTGCTGCCTCTAGTCGCCCAGAAGGACCTCAATCAAGGTGCATTAGGATATGGAATATTAAATGGTTGCTTGGGATTTGGTGCAGTTATTGGTGCCGCTTTACTTCCAAGGCTGCGGCAGCGGTTCTCTGCTGATTGGCTGGTCATACTCGCCTCGTTAGTGTTTGCTTTGACTCTCTTGACCCTAGCATATGTCCAGGCGATTGCTCTTGTCATGATTGCACTGGTAATTGGGGGAATTGCCTGGATCAGCATGACTTCCAGCTTTAATGTTGCGGTGCAACTTTCAGTTCCCGCCTGGGTCCAAGCACGTGCCCTAGGAACGTATCAGATGGTCTTCCAGGGTAGCTTGGCTGTTGGCAGTGCTATATGGGGCTTCCTGGCTGAGTCAATTGGCATCTCAACTGCCTTGTCCTATGCTGCAATCGGACTTTTAGTGGGAATTCCCACAGCCCTGCGTTACCGCTTGATGCAGGGAGCTTCATCCAATCTGACCCCTGCGCTTAATCGGACTGAACCCCAAGTAGTGATTGAGTTCCGTCCAGAAGCAGGTCCGGTTTTAGTGACGGTTGAATATCGCGTTAATCCTAAGCAAGCAGAACTATTTGTCCAAAAAATCCATGCCCTCCGGGTCGTGCGGCTTCGAGATGGTGCAGTGCGGTGGGGTATTTTTCATGACACTGCCGATCCAACTCGCTATCTCGAAACCTTCGTTGTTGAATCATGGATAGAACATTTGCGCCAACACGAACGCGTCACTGATGCAGATAGAGCCATTAGGGCTCAGGTACTTGCCTTACATCAGGGTGATGGACCCCCAATTGTCTCCCATCTAATTTATGCCCGCTAACTGGGGCGTTGCAGGTTAAGCAGTTGCTTTAGGCGTAAGGGGAATCGTTTTAAACCGTAGGTAGTGCATGAGTAAACGGACTAAACACCTCAACATTTCTAGCGATTTTGAGTAGCACAACGTAACACGGTGTAGGCGAGCTAAATAATGTCTCAACCGTGTATTTTCTCCTTCCACTCTTGTCATTTTGGTCTTTTTCATGACTAAGTGCTTTGCTGGGTCAATACAGTTGGCATAAACGCAATATCCGTCAGTCATGTACCACTTACTGCCCCAGTTTTCCACTCTCTCCCACAATTTTGAGAAAGTCTTACCACTTCTATCTCCAACTGTTATGGCTAAAATTCCTGTTTGATAGTGATTGAGCGCTGTCCAGAGCCAAACATAAGTGCTTCTTGCTGCCCACAAAAGTTTGCAGTTCGTCGAGTTCCGCAATTTTGGGTGGCTCTGTTTCCTCATCTTCTGGCAGTTGTGCTTCAGATTCTCGAACCCAGTCGATGATTGTAGTGTGATGGATTTCAGTCACTCGTTCAATGCCGCGAAACCCCATGCCATTCAGGTACATTTTGATGCACAACTGCTTAACTTCGGGAGAGTAACCTCTTTGGGTAGATGATGCTCTCCAAATGCGACCGCACGCATTGCATTTAAATCATTGCATTTAAATCTTTGTTTTCCATCTTGATGACCAAACTTGCGGTTCTTAGAAGAATTACACCTTGGACAGTTCATCTAGGTTAATTAAGTTTTCATTCTTCATCTATTCTACTAAAGCAACTGCTTAACCTGCAACGCCATCCGGTTTCATAACCCCCGGTAAATCCGATAACTTCAGCTACGAAGAGCATTGATTGATTTGATCAACGACAAAATCAGATTTACGGTTTTACTAAGTTTCACTGAAATAGCTGTAAATTATTTACGCTTCCATTCTGCTTCACTTCCTCCTTCCTCGTCGTTGGACAGCATAGCCATAAGGTATCGGCCAGTCTGGTTGGTCATCCAAAGCACCCTGGGCACGAATCGACCAATATGGATCGCGTAGCAGTTCTCGACCAATATCAACCAAATCTGCGCAGCCTCGGGTGATGACTTGATTAGCATACTCAGCCTCAGTAATTAGCCCTACGGCTCCTGTTTGGATACCAGCCTCTTTGCGAATCTTTGCCGAAAATGGCACCTGATAACCTGTCTCCACGGGAATCCTGGCATGAGGTGCTAAACCTCCTGTCGAAGCATCGACCAAATCGACACCTAGAGCCTTGAGTTCCCGAGATAAGATGACTGACTGCTCGATATCCCAACCCCCTTCCACCCAGTCGGTAGCTGAGAGGCGCACGAAAAGCGGCATTCCGTTTGGCAAAACCTCTCTTACACTTTCTACTAGCTCTAGTAAAAAACGCATGCGGTTTTCTAGGAAGCCTCCATAGTTATCTGTACGTTGATTACTCAACGGTGAGAGAAACGAATGTAGCAAGTAGCCATGGGCAGCGTGGAGTTCAATCACTTGAAAGCCAGCTTGTAGGGCACGTTGAACGGCGCTAACAAATGCCTGAATCACCTCTCTAATGCCATGAGCATCGAGGGGGGTGGGAATGGGACCATTTTCATGAAATGGGAGTGGACTTGGTCCGACTATTGGCCAACTACCCTGCTCTGGTGTCAGAGGTGCGCCCCCTTGCCAAGGAACGTCAGTACTTGCCTTGCGACCAGCATGAGCCAATTGAATCCCTGCAATTGCCCCTTGCTGACGCAGGAACTGCACAATCCGAGCTAATGGTTCCACATGCATATCATCCCAAATACCAAGGTCAGCTGGGGTTATCCGTCCCTGAGCTGTCACAGCTGTTGCTTCCACAACGATCAGCCCAGCACCACCCACAGCTCGGCTCCCCAAGTGGACAAAGTGCCAATCATTCGCTAGTCCGTTCTCAGCTGAATATTGACACATCGGTGACATCACTACACGATTTGGTATAGTGACATCTCGAATGGTTAGTGGGCTAAATAAGTCTATTTCAGGTAATTTCTGATCGTGCAGACTTGCTGATTGACAACCATGGTTTCCCATAGCTGCTAATTCGGTTTGAGCTTCGAGCGATAGTACACTCGTCGGATTCTGTGTAGTCATATAGTTGATCATGAGGCATTAATTTAGCCATCGTACTAATCAGGAGTTAAAGGTTAATCAGCCTAGCGGTGGTTATTCTATGAAATTAGATTTTTTGCTCATCACCAAAATCACGGAAGAGCCAGAAGCGTTATGAATAGACATCTCCGAGAATGAGACTGAAGCTCTTGCGCTGCCTGAGCTGAAATTTGATTTCTGGAGATGTCTAATGGTTGTCGCTCGCCTTATCTGGGTCGAGAGGGGTGGTGTCAAACAAGTATTGAACCACTCTAGGCTTGCGAGTTGGTCGAACTAAATCTCCCTTGATAGCGGCGGCATCCGCCCCGGTGATACTGATTTCACGGCTCTTGAGCAACCAGTAAGCTGCAAAGGTCCAAATTCCAGCAACTTCGATGAAAAATACCGTGTAGGAACCGAATGGACGGATTTTGAAGAATTGAAGCACAGTAACAACCAGCGGAAACACCCACATCACAAAGCCTATGACGCGGTACCAGCGTCTGTAGGAATCTCTCGCTTCAGGGTCTTTAATGAGCTTGAGAGTGTCGCCTGAGCGAAAAATGCAAACATAGCCGATAGCTAGGAAGAACAGAATCGCGGCCACCCCATGAACCGAAACCTTTGGACAGGTTGTGCCACACGTCCAGCCCATGGGAAACATTGCGACCACAATTAGCAAAACTCCGGCAATATTGAGGGCAGTGTTCTCACGCTGCCCAAATCCCTTGTAGAGTAACAGGAAAACACCGATGCCCCAGAGAATGCCAACGAACCAGTTCCGCATAACCCCATTACCAGCAATATCAAATAGTGCTGGAGGTTGCGACGTCGGAACAAACGCATGGTAGTAAGCACTGATTGAATCCTGAAGAGGTAGTCCATATCCAACCGAACCACCTATTACCAGAATCAGCGGGAGCGCGACAGCGAGAAGACCGATTCCTACGCGGAGACGATTATAGGTTTTAACGATGTGTTTCTGAAGATCCATAAAAAATTGGAGACAAATGGATAAGGAAGCGTGTTAGATTAGCATGATGCTTGTGAAGCTTTAAGCTGCTTTTCCTAGGTTAGGCATCATATAATCTAACCACTTATCTTCCCATCCATTGCTGACC
>JAFAVL010000641.1 GCA_019242465.1 Chroococcidiopsidaceae cyanobacterium CP_BM_RX_35
ACGACAAAAGGGCATGGAGTGGGTACAGGATTAGGGTTGTCAACGGTGGTGGGAATTATCAAGGGTCATGGGGGGTTTGTCAGTGTCAATAGTCAAGTGGGAGTTGGCACAGAATTTCAGGTGTACTTGCCAGCAGTGCGAGGAACAATCACTGCAGAAACTGCAGACCTCAAATTGCCCCCAGGACAGGGAGAGTTGATTCTGGTTGTGGATGATGAAGTGGCGATTCGAGAGGTGACTCAAACAACTTTAGAAACTCACAATTATAAAGTGCTCACTGCCAGCGATGGAGTTGAGGCAATTACACTGTACGCACAGTATCGCCAGGAAATCAGGGTGGTGTTGACAGATATGATGATGCCATCAATGGATGGTCCGACTACCATCCGTACATTGCAAAAGATGAATCCGCAGGTCAAAATTATTGCTGTTAGCGGTCTAACCTCAAGCGATAAGCTGACTGCTGCTGCTAGCAATGGAGTGACAGCGTTTTTGTCTAAGCCCTACACAGCACAGGAATTACTACAAGCCATTGCTGGGATGCTTTACCCAAATCGAGAGATTAACGCGGCTAAAGCGCAACTACAAACACGGCTCTAGACTTTGCCGCTACACTGAGGTCGTAGGTGTAAACTAGTTCTCTTCTGGTGGAAAGAAGCGCTCAAACAGTCGTCGGTTTTCTAGTTGGAGCCCTCGTATCTCTGTCTGCATCTCCCCTATCTCTCTTTGCATAGCGTCAATCCTAGTGAGGGTAGCCTACTGGAGGTTGGTAATACCTCCAACGGTTCCGTGGTCTATCGGGTAATCTAGGAGTAAGACTATGAAAAGACGGCAACTCGTTACAGCACTTCTGAGTATATCAGGCACTACAAGAGAGGCGCTTCAGTGAGCTACGTGCAAGAGTAGACCGTTTAAATCTACGCTCAGCAAAAATTAATGAACAGTAACGACAGACTACGAGACATTGAGATTATCCTGGCTCAAACTTCACAAAGACAAGCTGATAATGCACTAGCCATTCAAAATCTGAGATTGGTTACTGCTGATAACGCGGCTGCTATCACCCTAAACAGGGAAGATATCACTCGAAACAGGGAAGATATCGCACAGCTAGTCACAGCAACTCAGGGAATGCTCAGCATCACCCAGATACAGCAAACTAACTTCGAGGCTACCCTGAGTAGAATTGACGCCATGCAGGCAGAGGTAATGGGGATGCAGGCAGAGATACGTGGGCTTCAGCTAGAAAACCGACGACTGTTTGAGCGTTTGCTTCCACCCGAAGAGTAAAGTTTAGTGAAGGCGGAAGACTACGGCTAAAGCGCAATTCCAAACGTAGCTCTAGGCTTTGCCGCTACCCATTAGGTACAGCAGTGCCATGCGAACCGCTACACCGTTGGTGACTTGCTGGGAGATGAGACTGAACTGGGTATCATCCATGAGGTCAGAGCTGATTTCGACACCTCGGTTCACTGGACCCGGATGCATGACCTTAACATCTGGTTGGCATAGCTGCAAGCGATCGCGCGTGATGCCGTACAGCTGATGGTACTCTCTCAAACTGGGTAATAGATGCTGACTCATACGTTCCTTTTGCAGCCGCAACGTCATCACAAAATCTGCCTTGTCTAAAGCTGGTTCAACTGTCCAATGGAGGAACACTGAACCGGGCTTGTCAGTACCATAATCAGCAAACAGTTGGGGTAGTAAGGTAGGTGGACCAGCCAAATGGACCTCTGCCCCACTTGCTGTAAGACTCCAAATATTCGACCGAGCTACCCGCGAGTGCAAAATGTCTCCCACAATAGCAATCTTCTTGCCGTTTAAGAGTTTAAGTTGTGGGTGTTCAAAATCCAAGAGAGTACAGATTGTAAACAAGTCTAGTAAGGCTTGGGAAGGATGCTCGTGCTGCCCGTCACCCGCATTCAAAACACCTACTTTGACATTGAGACGATCCATTTCAGCCGCTATTGCGTGTGGTACCCCAGCTGCTTGATGGCGAATCACCATCAGATCTGTTCCCAGCGCCAGATAAGTTTTCGCTGTATCCAGAATCGTCTCTCCCTTAGTTAAAGAAGACGTAGACGCGCTAAAGTTGAGCGTATCAGCAGACAGACGCTTAGCAGCTAGTTCGAAACTACTGCGGGTGCGGGTAGATGGTTCAAAAAACAAATTAGCAACCACCTGCCCCTGTAAAGTGGGTACTCTCTTTGTCCGCCGCGACAGCACCTCTCTAAAACTGGCAGCAGTCTGCAATACGATATCGTATTCATCGGGGGTAAAATCAGCCAGGGAAAGAATGTGATGACGAGTCCAAGTGGTAGTAGACATAAAGTTTTTGCAACACAACCGATTATTGAGCAAATAAATCAACGCTAAGGAAGCAGTAGAAAGTGATTGGAGAAAAGAAAATCGAAATTAGCCCTCCCTTCTGGCTAGTTGGTATCGCTGTTCTCGTATTTTTTACCTGTAGTAGTTTCCGACATGCAATGTTTCAGTCATCGGCTGATGATCTGGGTTTTTTCGATAATGCAGTTTACTTAATTAGTCAGGGACTGCGACCTTTTGTTGTTTTAAATAATCATATTCACATTCTTGGCGATCATGCTGCCTATCTGCTTTATCCTCTGGCTTTACTTTATAAAATTGTCCCAGATGTGCATTGGCTATTCGCTGTGCAAGCTATTTCTCTGGCATCAGGGGCTTTGCCAGCATTCTATCTTGCTAAGGAGGCAGGCTTAAATAAAGCACAGGCAATAGCTATGGCAGTCGTGTACTTGCTGTACCCGCAAGTATTTAATGTTAATCTATTTGATTTTCATCCAGAAGTAATGGCATTACCAGCAATTTTGGCAGCTGTTTTAGCAGCAAGGCTGGACCAAATTGGATGGTTTTGTTTATGCATAATTGTCATTTTAGGGTGTAAAGCAGTCTTAGCTCTAACAGTAGCAGCAATGGGGCTCTGGCTACTTGTGTTTGAAAAACGACGCTTGTACGGTGCAATTGCCTTAGGCGCTGGTATCGCTTGGTTCTTGATTGCTACTCAAGTAATTCTTCCCACTTTTGGTGTTAACCAGCCCTCAGCTGTAGGACGTTATAGCTATCTGGGTCATTCAATTCTAGAGATCGCCAAAAATCTACTGCTGCAACCTGGGCAAATCTTCAGCCGAGTTTTTACTGGGGTTAACTTTGGCTATCTGTTGCTACTGGTCTCTCCAGTTATTTGGGGATTGTCACCTCGTCACTTAACACCTTTAATAGGTGCAATTCCTACATTAGTTTTAAACCTAATTACCGATTATAAACCTCAAAAAGATTTACTACACCAATATTCCGTCCCTATTGTGCCTTTTTTGTTATTGGCTGTGATCGCCAATCTAGCGGCTGGGGGTGGATGGCTACGCAGCCGTCGCTTCATTGTTCTATGGGCACTAGTTGCTTTTTTAGGATTAGCTAAATATAACAAATTGTGGTCAACATGTCTAAGTTCAGTTGACACTTGGCAAGCCAATCGAGAAGCGATCACTCTGATTCCAGCTCAAGCAGGAGTTTTGACGACTAATGCTCT
>JAFAVL010000678.1 GCA_019242465.1 Chroococcidiopsidaceae cyanobacterium CP_BM_RX_35
GGCGGACACAGATTCCTGCCCCACAAGGTGTTGTTTCATGCTGATGAAGTAAATTAGACCATTGGTCCTGTTGAAGCTCTCGGATTCCTAAGTTGATCAGATAAGGTTTTGCCCAATCAGGAGGTGGAGTTTCAAATTCACCACGAATCTCCCCACCCCAAGCCCCAAGAACTGACCAATCTTTACTAATTTGTAAAGCGACTGCAAGATAATCTATATCTAGAACATTATCATCATCAACAAACACTAATAGCTTAGCTTGGGCTTCCTGAATTCCTCTTAACCGTGCAGGAGTAAGACCAAGCTTGTCTTCTCGTATATGACGTGCATTAGGGTGCCAACTTAAATCAATTTTTGCAGAAAGAAGATGCTCATTAGCGTTATCAATTAGCAAATATTCCCATTCTTCCAACAAGAGAGTTTGGGATTTGAGGGCCGCTAATACTTTTTCAAGATAATCCAATCGCGGATTATGACTACAAGTGATTACACTAATAAATGGTCTCATAAAGTCTTCTTAGCTCATTAAAAAGTCATCCACTTAGCTCTCGAAATTAAGAGCATTCTTTCGCTTTAAGCTATCCAAAACTTTTAAATATAAAAGAGTTGCTTTTAAATTTAATGACACACAAACAACACTCCACGAAGAGCAGCATAATAGAGCTTCTCGAATTTGATTGAGAGCAGCATGCATATCACGCTGCATTACAAATCTTCTAGCATCATTCAGTGCATAAAAGGCATAGAATCTCAGTGCAGACTCCGAGAGCGTGTCTGCGCAGTCGTCTGGTAAATAATCTTTCATCAGACTGATAGCCTTGCGAAGATCCCGAATGTTTTCGCCAGTCCGCGTTCGTCGTCCAGTACTGGAATTAGCATGCATTCGGTATAGTGCCAACGGTTCAACTTCATACCAAATAGGATAATGGGCAGTAATTCGGACCCACATCTCCCAATCCTCCGTCCAGGACAAACGGCTATCGAATGTTCCAAGTGTTTCATAGATTTCACGTCTAACAACAATTGACGGAGTTTGAATACGCTGCTCAACAGCAATTTTCTCTAACCAATGATCTAATACGCCACTCTGAGGCTTCTCCAGCAAGGAGATCAGCTGCCAATGTCCATGCTCATCCATATAGATGTAGCGGCAAAATGCAGCACCAATGTCAGAGTTTTCTGCAAACGCCTGCTGTAACTTGCAATAAAAGCCGTTTAGAACACAATCATCACCGTGGAGCAGATGAATGAGTGTACCCCGAGAACGTTCTAAACAGGTTTGAAAGTTTTTAGTATGACCAACGTTCTGAGGTTGGCGGTAGAATGTAACACGACCCTGTCCAATCTCTTCAACCACTGCTGCCGGATCATCCTCTGTCGAGTGGTCGTCAATTACCTCGATCTGCATCACCTCAGAACCCAGATCTTGCGCTAGTACACTCATAAGTGTTTCGCGTAGATAGTTAGCACAATTATATGTAGGAATCATGACTGACCACAGGGGACGTTGCTGGTCGTCAGAAACGGGTGCAAGAGCTGCTTGATAAGGATTTTTCTGCTTCATGACAATTAGTACATGGTGTCCTCAGCCATCTCCTGATTATGCTTTTTCTGGGATTTTCAAGCCCGATCTTAAAAAAAAACCACGCAGTTGCCTGCTCACCACTTCTAGTGATAAAGAGTCCTCAACACGACATCGGGCGCGCTTGCCCATCTCTTGACACCAAGTCTCATCGTTGAGAATGCGATTTAGTGCTGCTGCAAATGCTACTGCATCACCACATGGCACAATTAACCCACCCGATACTTCACCACCTTCTAGAATATCAGCAACCCCAGGGGCTGCGGCTGCCACAACAGGTAAACCACATGCCATTGCCTCGATGGGTGCAACAGGAAAGCCTTCATGACGCGAAGGAAAGGCGTATACATCTCCAGCCGAAAGAAAACGTTGGATTGCTGTGCGATTGTTAACATATTCATCTACCCACAGGACGTTATTAGTTGGTAAAGCAGCAATATGCTGACGCAACTGTTCTGCATCTTTACCTGTTCCCATCAACATCAGTTGTAACTTACGATTGGTCTGTTGACGGCAAACTTGCTCCCATGCGTCCAACAACACGTCTAGCCCTTTGATCTCAATTTCAACGCGACCGTGCCACACAACAATTTGAGCATCAATAGGAAGATTTAGTAACATGCGTGATTCATAGCGGGCAACTGGATTCCAGGCACTCAAGTCGATAGGATTAAAAATTTTTGCGATTTTGCTGGATGCTACATGGTAACATCTATATACTCGTTGGATTTCAACTTGAGAACCAATGATTAAGCCAGCAGAAGCTTTTATTGCCTTTGGTCTCAGAAAGCGTCCAATCAAGTTTTCGTCGTAAATATTGCCTTGGAAAGTTGCAAAAACGGGTAGATGCAAAAGTTGACCTAACAATACACAACTATCAAAGCGGAAATACTCATACTCCTGACATAAAATGGCAATACAGCCTTCACGCTGCAACTCCTGGATCAGTAGTTTTGAAGGAGTTGTTAGATAAGGTGCTACCTCCTTAAAGACTTTAAGGAGTAAACGACGACTACCACGAACATCTCCAAATAATTTCTCAACACTGCCCCCAAATGATGGATACGGGTCAATCATTTGAGAACGAATCGCACGATAGCTATTAGGAGCAGGCAATACAGAGATGGTTGCACCTGTAGAATCATGCTTGAAGCGTAATGGTTCGGTAACACGAGCTGATATTAGGATGAGAACAGTTCGTAATCCTGCTGCATGTAAAGCATGCATGTAACCGAGCATCCAACCGCCTGGTCCCTGACGGCAAAAAGTTTCTAACGAAACTCCTATAGTATCTAAGAAATCTTCCCATACATGCCCCCAAGGTAAAAGGGCGATTGCTGGTTGGGATGGATTAGTTTGGTTAAGAAGTTTCATGTGTCTAAGGATGCTTAACCACCATTGTGATTGCTGCCTATGTCTTTGAATCCAGCTAGTAGAGTGAAAAGTATTTGCCGAAGCCGTTGCTTACCCACTGCTAGGGTAAGAGGAATGGCAGCTTCAATAACTTGCCTAGAGTAGCTACACTTAAGCCCTTCTTGAATTTGTATCATTGCTGCTGCCGTATCGCCTTCTGCAACCATTTGTTGAGCAAAAAAAAGTGCCCAGAAAGCCCAAACTTCTAGGGCTTTGTTCAACAGTTCTTTAGATTTTGTTTCAGGCAGATAATCTCGAATGAGCTCGGTTGCCAGGCGAACATCTCGAATATTTTGACCACTACGCACAGAACGTTTAGTGATTGAATTAGCTCGATCACGGTAAAGTGCGAGAGGTTCAACTTCATATCCTATCGGGTATTGGGCTGCAATACGCACCCACATCTCCCAATCCTCGCCACAACTTGCCATCCGCCGATCAAAACCACCCAGCTTTTCGTATACCTCACGTAAAACAACAACAGAGGGAGTTTGAATTGAGGGTTCAGTTACAATATGTTTCAGCCAATCACCAAGTACCCCACTCTTAGCTTGTACTAACGGAGAAAAACGTTTCCAATGACTATTATCATCCATAATAATGTGACGACAAAAAGCAGCACCAATTTCTGAATGCTGCTCAAATAGTTGTTGCATTTTGCGGTAAAAGCCATTTCGAACGCAGTCATCACCGTGCAGCAAATGAACCAACTGCCCTCGTGCCCGCATCAGACAGGTTTCAAAATTTCCAATGTAGCCCACATTCTTAACTTGTTGATAGAAGCTAACACGTCCATGTCCTAATTCCTCAACAACAGCTTTTGGATCATCTTGTGTTGAGCAATCATCAATTACTTCAATCTGCATCACCTCAGAACTAGGAGCTTGGGTTAGTACGCTAGCCAATGTCTCACGCAGATAATCTGCACAATTGTAAGTAGGAATCATCACCGACCACAGAGGACGTACCTTTTCATCTGTAACCGGTAGGATCGTTGCTCGGTAAGGATGAGGTTTATTCATCATCTTTCAGAAGCTAATCTTTACATACTCTATCCAACGGTCAGTTGAGTTTTTTCAAGACAAATAGCTCTTGCTCTCTCCAAGGAA
>JAFAVL010000258.1 GCA_019242465.1 Chroococcidiopsidaceae cyanobacterium CP_BM_RX_35
TAACTGAGTACTATGCTGGCAATCCTCAGATTCTAAAAATAGCCGCTACGACTATTCAGTCGTTGTGTCAGGGCAATATTGCTCAATTTTTAGAACAAGGTCCAGTCATTATCGGCGATATTCGTGAGCTTCTGGATCAGCAATTTAACCGCTTATCAGATTTAGAAAAGAAACTGATGTACTGGCTGGCAATTAAGCAAGGGTCGGTTGTACTGCCATGGCGAGGGAAGGTTGTACTTCCAGTATCTCAGTCAGAGCTACTAGAAGCGCTAGAATCTCTGGAGAGGCGATCGCTAATTGAAAAGAATTCAGTCGGTTTTACCCAAACGCCGATGGTTGTGGAATACGTGACCAAACGCTTAATCGAGCAAGTTTTTCAGTGATTCTTGTTACGGATTAAATAATTGCCCTATGACTCCACCAACCCCACCAACATTACTGGTACCACCCTCTTGAGTCGCGCCTTCAGCTGCCGGGGGGTGATATGTCATTGACTGGAGACCTAATCGCCCTGGACCAGTGAAGCGATTGAGTACAAAAGAGACGCCGCCCACCATCGCGCCAATTGCACCCATAATGCCACCACCTCCACCTGACTGCAGAGCAGTCACCGTGTCCATTTGAACTGATGCATCTTTCCAAACCCATGCACCTGGTTCAACATCAATCACTTCGCCGGAAGCCAAACGCTTCTCAAACACGTTTCCATATCCGTGAATCAGCAGCAAGCCTCCGTCATTCATGCCCGTGAAGCGGTCGATAAACAGACCTCCACTGCGACTAAAGAAGATGTTGGCAATTCCTCTTTGGAAGAAGAAGCTGTAGTCAATATTGCTGGTGGCTAACAAGAACTGGTGTTCGCGTACATCTACAGACTGACCTCGTTGCAGACTTAGAGCCACAATCTGCCCAGTGGCTTCACGCGAAAAGGCAATGTTACCTGGTCCATGCGCCCCACTAATGAAGATTTGCAAACCTGCAAAGAAGCGCCTGCCTGCACCCTTCAATCCCTTCATTCCCAGGCGGACATTGGGATGCTTCCACAGCAGGATGTGATGTTCAAAGTAAATCGACTGTTGCTGACCTAGCTCGACATCTACGACAGGAACTAGTTCACCCTCAATTTTTACAAGCAGATCGCCAACGCGGATTGGGTCTTTGGGGTTACTGAGTTCAGGGATGGGTTCTTTATTGAATCCTGGCATCGGGTTACCCATCTGTTGGTATTCCTGCTCGTAAGGCGTTTGCCTAAAGTTAAGAGATGCCGGGGGAGCTTGGATAACTGGATTGCCACAAGAGCCACAAAACTTATCTGTGGAGGCGACTGGACGACCGCAATTTGGACAGGGGACTGGCGGCATTATTCTTAACCTTGGAATTCAAGCGATAGCATATTCAATATGGCTCATCTAACAGCTCTTTTCTAGAGCAAATTCAGTCGCCCATGAAGCCCAAGTTCCCCGGAATGAACCCCTACCTTGAAAATCCAGAACTCTCGTCAGAGGAGCATTTAAAGGTAGATATACTGAGTTAATCAGAAACAGGGGTTTAGACCAGACCCTTTTGATAGGAGCGCACTTGGGGGACAGCAATCGTAACACTGCCCCATCATCTAGTCAGGGAATGCGAGTCCTGTTTGAGGATCGCGGATATACAACCCCAAAACTAACGATTCTATGACCATATCCCATACGTGAAGCAACCGCTCCGCATCATCCGCCCAGTAGTCAAAAGTGATTAAGCACTGAACTCCAGAACCTAGCCCGATACAAATTCGAGAGTAGGCTTCGCGGTTTTCTTGCGGGTCAATAAATTTGATTTGAGCCCAAACAATCCGAGCAGTTTGGCGCTTGAGTTGTATAATCTCCCCTTGCTCAACCACATTCCGTTCATCATCTCGAACCACCTGCTGCAATAGCGGAACCAGCGGAAAATCTACCCAGTCCCCAGGGGGCAGTAAATTAAAGGAAGCTTATAAGCGACAATCATCATTAGATGGCTTTTTGTCTAAAAACCGAAACGACTTCTTATCCGGTTCAAAATGCCAACTTTGAGGAACATCAAAGCGCAACGCTCCTCGCCCTGCTACGAAGATCCGAGTTCCTGGTTTTGATTTCCATTTGTGGTCTTCTTTTAGCTCTAGGTTTTCCTTGAGCCATTGGAGATCGTGCTTCTGGCGCTTGGACATAACAACTCTTGTTCTGACCTCCCTCTTATTTTGGCTTAAGTTGGGTTACAGTTGCGTAGAGCAGCTATTTCTAGCCACCCCTGTGTAAACTATTTCTTTTATATGAGAACATGCCAGAGGTAGCGATCGCCCCATTTATACTTTCTACTGGAGAGAATGACGAGTCATGAACCTTTTTGGGGTTTAATGTCTACAGATTAGCTAGACGTAGGAGCCAAAAGCCCCAATATGAAGCGATCGCTCATTAATCTCACCCTCTGCTCAACATATCTGTCATCTTTCATCTCCTTACCTGCCACCGCTACGCCGCCTAGAACGCCAGATCAAACTGTGAATTGTGAAATTTTGGTAGTTGGGGGTGGGTTAGCTGGTGCTGCCACAGCTTATGAAGGGCTACTGGCTGGACGTACTGTTTGTCTGACTGAAATTACAGATTGGGTTGGAGGACAGATTTCCGCCCAAGGCACCTCAGCCCTAGACGAGAAGGGTACACAGCGATCACGCGGTTTCTTTCCTCGCGGCTACCTAGAATTTCGACAGCGAATTAAACGCTACTACGGCAAGCTTAATCCTGGGCATTGCTGGGTAAGTGAAGTCTGCTTTCTCCCCCGCGATGGGGCTAAAATTCTGTTTTCTATGTTGCAAGACGCGGCTTTACGGGGTCATGGCAAGCTGAATTGGTTTCCCTCAACGGTTGTGAAGGAACTGGAAATCAATCCATCTGGGCACCTAATTCAAAGTGCGATCGCTATCCAGCATCGTCCAGCTAAAGGTACACCACCCCTAAATACTGAGCCTTTGTCTCAAACGATTGCAGATTCGTATCAGTACGAGAATTCATCCCGATTTGAGAAAACAATTCTGCGTTTCGTCCCTTCTCAGGTGAAAATTAGCCAACAGGCTCAGGGTATTGCCCCCAATTGGTATGTCGTTGACGCCACCGAAACTGGTGAGATGATTGCCCTTGCCGATGTTCCCTACACCCTAGGCATCAATCGCCGTTCCTATCAAGAGCCTTCGTCTTCTAGAGCAGGGGGTGACAACCACTGTACTCAAGGCTTTACCTATACCTTTGCTATGGAGGCAACCAAGGAGCCACAAGCCAACCCAATGCCGCCATTTTATCCCCAGTATGCTCCTTACTATAGTTATGAGACACCGCGACTAGCCAACTTTCCCTTAGTATTCACCTACCGACGCATCTGGAATCCTCACCCTGGGTTACCAGCTAAATTCGGCGGCATTGAATTTACGACTCCCACACCAGGCGACATCTCCATGCAGAACTGGACTTGGGGTAACGATTACCGTCCAGGCACCGTTACAGATAACCTAATTTACACTCGCGATCAGTTGCAAGCTACTGGTCAACTGCAACCAGGAGGCTGGATGGGAGGACTTAGAGAAGAAAGCCTCCGTCATGCTGAGGAAAGTGCCAAGGGCTATTTCTACTGGCTTGTCGCTGGGACAACAGACTCTCAATTGGGTGCAGGTCTAAAGCAACCCGAACCTAACAATCATTATCTCACAGGGTTAGACTCTCCCATGGGTACAGTACATGGATTGTCCAAGTATCCCTATATCAGAGAAGGACGGCACATCATTGGTCGCCCTGCCTGGGGATGGCCTCAAGGTTTTACAGTATCGGAAATTGATATCTCTCGTAAAAACTTTCTGCAAGACTATTACCAACAAACCCTGTCCCCAGACTCATTTTTTAGTCT
>JAFAVL010000208.1 GCA_019242465.1 Chroococcidiopsidaceae cyanobacterium CP_BM_RX_35
CTAGCTTTAATACATAATTCGGGTGCAATCGCTTTAGGCAGGTAGGATTTGGAAATCTCGATAGCCCTGCGTATATCAGCGATATTCGTGCCAGCCATAATCAAGTGAGACGATTCTGAGGCGGAGTGCAAGCGGAAACTTGCCAGAAGTTCAGGTTCGTACCAAACCGGGTAATGTGCGGCAATTCGCTTCCACATCTCCCAATCTGCAGCAGAGCGTGCTTGTGGACAAAATCCTCCCAATTCCTCATAGGTGCTACGTCTGACTATAATAGAGGGAAACTGAACCCGTTGCATTGTAGCAATTAGCTCTAGCCAGTCTGAAAGAACGCCAGGTGTTTCCCTTTCAAGTAGAGACAAGACTAGACAATCATCCTTCTCATCTATGTAGCTATGGCGGCAGAATGCTGCTCCAACAGTTGGCTCTTTCCCGGAGGCTTCCTGCAAGCATTTGTAGAAACCCTTTAGCACAAGATCGTCTTGATGTAGGATGTGAACCCAATGACCGCGTGCCCGCTGAATACAAGCGTTCCAATTAGCAACAATGCCAAGATTGCGGGACTGCCTGTAGAACTGAACCCGTCCTCTACTAATTTCATTAACAATAGTTTCGGGGTCATTCTGAGTTGAGCAGTCGTCTACCACCTCAATCTGCATTTCGTCAACTCCAAGCTCTTGCTCTAAGACACTTCTAAGAGTCTTTTCCAAATACTTGAGGTTAGGGTTATATGTTGGTATCATTACAGACACCAATGGTCTGTAACTGCTTTCCGATACACAGTTGATAGGTGGATACTCAATCCGCTGTAGTTCTGATTGTGTTTGCGGGCAGAGATTCAATTCCGTTAAGCCCATTGCTAGCGATCTGTTGTGCTGAAGCAATGTCTGCTCTGCCCATAGTATTTCCTGCTGATGGTAGAGCTTATAGTGTAGTTTGATGATTTTAGCCAGCTGAAGAGCTTGACCAGATGGAACACTACTGAGGTTTTGCTGCCTCGAACCACTAGGATGCTGCCTGTAGTAAAGGTATGATTTTACCAAGCGATGGCCCTGCCAGCCTTTTTCATAGACTGAGATCCAAAACTCCCAGTCTTCCCATCCAATCTCCATGACTTTCTTGAAGCCACCGACTAAATCGTAAATCTCCCTTCTAAATAGGGATGTAACAGTTGCTTGATTAGATCTTAAGAACCGTTCTGGGTCAAAATCTCCGTGGCTTACTAAATCATGCTTAACACCAAACATTTGTATGTCGGTGTATACGAAGCCAACGCTAGAGTCTTCTATTAAAACTGCTACCGTTTCTTCAAGAAAATTAGAATGAATTTTATCATCAGCATCTAAGAACAAAATAAATTGACCTGAAGAATGCTTAAAACCGAAATTTCTTGAGCTAACAACACCACTATTTTGTTTTTCTAAGAGCCGTAAATTTTTATGACTATAAAATTCAATTAAATCCCTTGCTACTTCGCTAGTGTTATCTGGACTACCATCATTTACAATAATGCACTCCCAATTTTGGTAGGTTTGATTAACAACACTCTTGACTGCTTCTGGTAGAAATTGAGCATATTTATAACAAGGAATAACAACGGAAACTAGAGGTTGAAAGTGAGTTCCAGCTTTTACTAATAGATTGTTTACTTGTTGATTATCTATCTGGTTGTCAATAGAGTTTCTTTCTTGGTTTCTGTCTATTATTTCTGAATTTTCCTCTGTAACTTCTGAGTATGACTTGCTTCTTGAAATACCATTAATGATTGATAATATTTCTGATGATTCTGACGTTTGTCCAACTAGACAAAAAGCTATATCTGCCAAACCATAGTCTTTCTTAAGAAGAAAAGCTAAATCTAGATTTTTTTCTAAAACACTATTGCCGTGAGGAATATTTTTGAGTTGTTCAAAAATCTGTATTGCTCTATCACGCTCACCCGTTAGCCAAAGTGCTACAGCTAAATTATTTAGAGCTTCAATTCCTTCGGCATTATGTTCTAGTGCTAGTTGGTACTCATTAACAGCCATTTGGGGTACGGGAATATTTGCTGTTAGCATCGTATTGCCGAAATCTAAGTAGGCACTGTAAAATGCCTTTTGTTTATTGTTACAGTAATATATTTCTGGATATAGCTCAAGAATTGAATATTTACTCCTCATCTTGAGTAGTAGACTAACTGTTTCAGGTACAACCTTATTATGCTTTCCTGTAGATGCTCCTTTTTCATGTATTCTATATTTAAATAATTTCTCATCTATAAATTTAAAATTTAGGAAAAGAGCAGATTTGATCCAGAAGTGGTAGTCTGAAGCAAATCCAGTTTCAAAACCACCCATTACCTCAATAGACTTGCGTTTCATCATGACAGCGGGATGAGCAATAAAGTTAATCTTAAATAACTTCCTGAGTAGATTTAATTTGTTAAATTTTAAGCATTCTTCAAATCTGAAGTCCGAACTTAAACGATTACCCTTTGCATCAATGTGATAACCATCGGAAAATACAATATCTATTTCCGGGTTAGATTCGAACACGTCAACCTGTTTCTCTAATTTGTCAGGCAAATAAATATCATCTGCACCTATAAAACAAACAAGTTCGGCTGTGGTTAGCCTCAAACTTCTCTTAAGAAGTTCATCAAATGCATCTAGATTTCTACCTATGTTTCCCTGATAAACATATTTAATTCTGCTGTCATTTAAATAACTACGTATTAAACGACCAGTATCATCAGTTGATCCATCATCCAATATCAAATACTCAAAATTTGTAAAACTTTGTTCTAGTACAGAAACAATCTGCTCTTCTATATACTGTTCTCCATTATAAACGTAACAAATGATTGATATTTTAGGTTCAACCAATTGACCGTTATTTAATTTGATTGATTTTAGTTCTCCATTGAATTCAGTCTTCATTTTTCTTGTCTCCCAGATACAACGTAATAATGTAAACTTACTAAGGTCTAATTTGTGAAGTTAAACAAGCCATTTTAAGATGCTTGATTACACGATCTTGTTCATTAGTACTCATTTGATGAAATAGTGGTAATATAACGCTTTTCTCTTGTGCTCTTTCGCTTTGATTGAGGTGCTCGCAGGTTCCTAAAAGGGGATTACAACTGTCTTCCTTACTACAACGCCAAGCTTTGCTCTGATAGGCTAGTTCTCGATGAGTGCACATGATTCCGCGTCGCGTGGCAACTCCAGCATCTAGCATTACCTGCATAACTTGTTGCTGGTCGCACCTATCTGGTAGACGTACGCAGTAGCCCTGCCAATTACTCCTTACCACAGCTGATTCTGTAGGTGTTTTCAGTCCAGACACACTTGTTAACCCTTCTCGATACCGCTCGGCTAGAAAGCGGCGTCGTTCCACAATCTTTGGTAAGCGTTTAAGTTGTTCGCGTCCAACTGCTGCTTGGATGTCAGTCATGCGGTAGTTATAACCTAAAATTGGGTAGGACTCGAAGATAACTTGTTTGGCTTTGTGACGCACGGTATCGGGTACGCTCATTCCGTGCTGCCGCCAAAGGCGAAATTGTTTGTCCCATCCGGGGCTAGCTGTGGTTAACATCCCACCGTCGCCCGTTGTAATTACCTTACGGGGGTGAAAAGAAAAGCAGGCGATATCTCCATGCGGCTTGCCAATTTTCTCCCATTGCCCATTCCAGAGAATTTCACTGCCGATCGCACAGGCTGCATCTTCAATCACTGGTAACTGATAGCGGCGGGCAATATCTAAAATAGCTTTAAGTTCGCAAGGCATTCCCATCTGGTGGACCACGAGGATAGCACGAGTGCGATCGCTAATCCCTTCTTCAATTAACACTGGATTAATGTTGTATGTTTGCGGTTCAACATCCACAAACACAGGTATTGCGCTACAGTAGCGGATGCTATTAGCAGTTGCAATATAAGAATGGCTGACAGTAATCACCTCATCTCCAGGTTGTACACCCACCGCTAAAAGTGCTAGGTGCAATGCTGAGGTGCAATTGGAAACAGCACAAGCATACTTTGCCCCAACATATGCGGCGAACTCTTGCTCAAAGGCAGCGACTTCCGGTCCCTGTGTCACCCAACCGGACAAGATCGCTCTTCTTGTAGCCTCTGTCTCTGGTTCACCAAGCCAAGGTTTAGTAATTGGAATAAACTGTATCTCCTCAGACATTGCTCATTTCCTTAACCTGTTTTTTTTGTTCGTACCACCAATTAACTAACCGACGCAGCCCCTCTTCCAAAGATATCTGTGCCTCAAAGCCCAATAACTGCTGGGCTTTGCCGATGTTTGCAAGGCGGCGTTGTACCGAGTTAACTCTACGTTCTGGGCCATATTCCGGCTTTAGCTCAGACCCCATCACCTTTGCCAAACTGTAGGCTAGTTCATTCAGACTGGTTTCCACGCCGCTAGCAACGTTGAATACTTCATCTGTGACATCTGCTTTGGCAGCTAAGATGTTGGCTCTCGCAATATCCTCGATGTACACAAAATCCATTGTTTGCTTACCATCGCCGAAGATTAGTAGCTGCTGTCCTATGGCAATGCGCTCCATCCAACGAATCAGTACTTCGGTATAAACACCGTACATATCCATACGGGGACCGTAGACATTGAAGTAACGTAATGCAACGTAGTCTAGCCCGTACATCTCATAGAAACTGCGTAATAGCCCCTCATTAAAGGTCTTAGCTGCTCCGTAGAGTGTACGGTTGTTGTAAGGATGGTGACCTTCACTGATGGGAAATTCCTCTGCCATGCCGTAAACTGAAGCCGAGGATGCTGCGATCACTTTTTTCACTTCAGCTTTCACAGCTGCTTCCAATACATTAAATGTGCCATCTACTAGCACTTCCAATGCTAGACGGGGCTCCTCAGCACACTGAGTGATACGGATAGCGGCTTGGTGGAAGACTACATCCACACCTTGCATTACTTCGGCTAGAAGTTTTCGATCTCGGATATCACCTTCAACAATTTTCACAGAGCCATGGTCTAACACACAAGTCAAGTTTTCATGCCTTCCACGAACAAAGTTGTCGAAGACAACCACTTCCTCAGTTGTCCCTTCTCTGACTAGCAGATCGACAATGTGAGAACCAACTAAACCAGCACCACCTGTAACTAAAACTCGGTTATGCATATTCTTACTCTCTCTAGCTCTCCGAATTAAAATCTTTCCGCCAACGCACAAACCGAGCTGGGCTACCAGCTACCATAGCAAAATCAGGGATGTCTTTAGTTACAACTGAGCCCAAAGCGATAAACGTGCCATTACCAATCTGTAGCTCAGAGGACACAGTTGCATTTGGACCAATCCAAACATCATTGCCGATTACAGTACTGCCAGCAATTACAGCGCTAGCGGCTATCTCACAGCGGCATCCAACACTCACATTGTGAGCAATTTGTACCAGAGCATCTATCTTGGTATCCTTCCCTATTTCAGTAAAACCACCAAAGACATTACGTGCTACGTGAGTGTTAGCTTGAATCTCAACTTTGTCATGGAGCAGCACACCTCCAGCATGAGGAACAACAATATGGTCACCATTTACATATTTCGGCTCGAAGCCTTCTCCTCCAATGACTGCTCCAGAACGAATGACAACTTCTTCACCAATTATTGATCGCTCTAGAATCACTGCATTCGGCTCAACAATACTGCCACGACCGATACGAACATTTTTCGGAGCCACATACGCTCTTTCATGTACAATAGCCTCAGTCGATATGTCAGAGTCAAAGTTAACCCAATAAAAATTAGTCTGCTTAAATAGATAATGGTGAATTTTGTAGAAGGTACTTTGAGGATCCTTGCATACAGCAATGCCTAGATCTTCAGGTAACTGTGTCGCAATTTCTGGTTTTGTAACTACACAACTAATATGAGAATTTGTAACGACTTTATCAAGATAATTTTGATCGTATAGTACCACGAGCATTCTACACGAGTTATGTGAAAGTAGTCCCAGAGAATGAAACTCTCCATCATGTATGATGCTCATCTGCATTAGATTACTAATTTGTGAAAGTTCCATATACTACTTATCTATTTATACAAAAATCGGATCAATAAATTCTGCTTCCACTCCTTCCCATTCCTCACAGGTAGTTGGCAATTTGGTTGAGCGAGAACGCCATAGCAATTCACCAACCTTTAATCCTCCCGCCTGTAATTTAACAATCGGTTCTGGTCCTATTGCTGAGGGAAGGATACCCATATGTCCTAACTTGGGTGCATCTATTGGCCATACAGGTATGTCAAGAGACCGGAAAGCAGTTCGATCTATATCACCCCACAATTGAGCAACTACCACTCCAGGCCAGCAATTAGCGATTATAGCTGCTTCTGTAGCAGATAGCACTGGTTTAAATCGAGGTTGCATAGCAACTAAAATAACATCATACATTTTGCTTTTAGGAGCTGCTAATATGCTGTTAGTTGTGTCTACGCTAGCACCAACTATCATTAGACCACCTTCAATAAATGAGCTAAAAGGGTTATCACATAAAAACAAAATTTTGCTTGCATAAACGGCAATACCAGCATCAAGTAATAGCTTGATAGCCATAATCCCTAAAAATGAAAACACATCTATAGCTGGATGACGTTCATTAATACCTGCAACTTTAATCCCACGTTGACGACAGGTTGCTATATCTATGTCATTTGATCTAAACTCCCATGCTTCGTACATTAAGGAAATGACAGCTTCTGGCTTCATCCACGCAATCATTTCTGCATCAATAGGGCGTACATGACCACTATTGGTAACAATATCAGCTTGAGCTACAATGTCTTGAGACTTATGAGTAACAATTTCTATACATCGATATATACCTGCTAATTCTGCCAGTTTTTGTGTCTGTGCTCTTACCTGCTCTAGCGTTCCATGACGACTATTTTGGGTGAGAGCAAATACTTTCTTTGCTCCTGCCATTGCAGCTAGTATGGGAGTAATTACATACGCTCCGCTAGCAGCTTCTGTTAAGATAACCATATTATTCAGGTTGAGATCGCAACACCGAATAGCTTTTTGCATAAGAATCATTAAACGTTGCAAGTTTAAACCAGGACGATTATCATTCATTAGCACTTCAACCCTCAATA
>JAFAVL010000588.1 GCA_019242465.1 Chroococcidiopsidaceae cyanobacterium CP_BM_RX_35
TAGGGCGAGGCTTTACCTAGCCTAGCGAGGCTGCTAACCTGATTGAGAATATACAAGGAGATGCTATGAAAACGCGCTTACTCATGATGCTAACTGTGTTATTACTATTTATCTTTAGCCTTCAAGGCAGCGCCTCAGCAGCAATCAAAGCAACACAATTGACTTGGTATGGACACTCTGCCTTTAAACTTATCACGCCTGCTGGTCACATTGTCTTGATTGACCCCTGGATTGCCAATCCTGTCAACAAGAATGGTGCAGAGGATGTAGCTAAAATCAGCAAAGCCGATCTGATTCTCGTCAGCCACGGTCACTTCGACCATGTAGGACAGGCGTCAGAGATTGCTAAGAAGACTAGGGCTCGGCTTGTAGCCACTTACGACTTGGGTAGGGCACTTGCCAACCACGGTGGCTATCCGAAAGAGCAGATGGGTTTTGACACGCTGGGCAACTTCGGTGGTCTACTGTCGTTCTTTAATGGAGATGTTAGGATTGCCTTTGTCCCAGCTGTTCACAGCTCCACGGTCAATAGTAAAGAACTGGGTTTGAATGACGATGATGCCAGTCACTTTGCTGGGGCTCCAGGCGGCTTTGTCATCCTGGTTAACGGTGGCCCAACTATCTATCACACTGGCGACACAGACTTATTTGCCGATATGAGCAATATTGCTAAGTACGGCAGAATTAACATAATGCTGAGCTGTATTGGGGACCACTTTACAATGGGTCCTGAACGTGCGGCTCTTGCAGTGGAGTTGGTGAAACCAACCAAGGCTGTACCTATGCACTATGGTACCTTTCCAGTGATGACTGGCACACCAGATGAGTTTGCAGCTGCGTTGGAGGCGAAAGGTCTAGGTCAGACATTCATGCCAATGACTGTTGGTAAAACTGTGACATTTTGATGTTGTAAACATTACGGTCATGGACTATGACATTAAAACGTTGAAAAATGGGGATAGTTCATTCGGAATCAGTTGGTATAAATTTGTACGCTCACTGAATCATCAAGTGCGGGCACCACGTCTCTTTCTGGTACTGGACAAAAGACTTAAAACGTTTGGCAAATCTTCTCTGAACAGGCAGGTTCACCCTATATATGTGCTGTCTGTATATAATTCAAGGAGCTAATTATGAAGATTTTTGTTGCGGGTGCAACGGGGGCGATCGGTCGTCCGCTAATTGCACAATTGTGTGGCTTAGGGCACGATGTAGTAGCTCTGACCCGTTCTCCAGAAAAAGCCCGGACCTTAGCAGAACAAGGTGTAGAACCAGTGCTCGCAGATGTATTCGATGCGGATGCCATCAAAGGGGCATTCACCCAGGCGCAGCCAGAAGTGGTAATTGAGCAACTCACCTCCTATCCCAAAACCTACACCCGTGAGTCGATGAGTGCGGCAGCTGCCCTGAATGAACGCATTCGTTTAGAAGGGGGTGCCAATGTGCTGGCAGCCGCGCAAGCAGTAGGTGTACGGCGTTACCTGCGGCAGTCGATTGCTTTCTGGGCGATTCCTGGTACTGGATTGGCAGATGAGGAAACTCCCTTAGCGTTTGATGCCTCGCCTGCGGTTGCCGCAGATGCTCACATTGTAACTGAGATCGAACGACGCGTACTCGAAACCGCTCTGGAAGGGATCGCCCTGCGCTATGGCTTCTTCTACGGACTCGGCACCTGGTTTGCTCCCGATGGCGACGTTGCTCAGCAGGTGCGACAGCAACAGTTCCCAATCGTTAGCAATGGCGAAGGTGTCTGGTCGTGGTTACACATTGAGGATGCGGCAAGCGCTACGGTTGCGGCAGTGGAGCGAGGCAATCCTGGTATTTACCTGATTACTGACGATCGGCCCTTGGAGGTGCGCGAGTGGCTCTCTGCCTATGCCCGTTGGCTCAATGCTCCACCGCCGCCTCAGATATCAGTTGAGGAGGCTCTGCAAATCAGTGGTGCAGATGCCGTCTACTACGGGACTCAGATGCGGGGTGCATCGAATGCTAAGGCAAAACGCGAACTAGATTTTCAGCCTCGATCTTTGGAATGGCTGGTTGACACAGCCGTGGTTCGTGCTATTTAACAACTTATACGAGGAAGCAAGTGAAGATTTCTCAATATGGCGGTTGTAGACCCCGAACTACAGGTATATGGGGTTGAGGGGTTGCGTGTCGTCGATGCTTCAATCATGCCAACTCTAATCACGGGACATACAGAACGCACCCACAATTATGATCGGCGAAAAAGCTGCTGATTTAATTAAAGCCACGGGTGGCGCTTTACAGCAAGTACCTGCAGCAATTGCTAACTAACAGAGAGCACGAAGCGTGAGAGTGTTATGACAAACTATCCTTAAGGAGGTCAGCACAGATGGAAACAGCAGATGTCATTGTGATTGGGAGCGGTCAAGGAGGCATTCCATTGGCGGCTGATTTTGCTTCATCGGGCCGTAAGACCGTCTTGTTTGAGCGGGATGCTTTAGGCGGCAGTTGCATCAACTATGGCTGCACTCCTTCCAAAGCTTTCTTGGCAGCGGCTCATGCGGCGGGTCGTGCTCGTCAGGCAAAGAAGCTAGGCATCCACACGGAAGTTGAAGTTGACTTTCCCGCTGTCATGGAGCGAGTTAGGGGCATCCGTAACAGCTTCAATCAGGGCGTTCAAAAGCGATTGGATAGTGCGGGTGTCAAAATCGTCTGTGCTGAAGCTTCCTTTATCGGTGAACGGACCGTCAGAGGGGGAGATGTCACCGTTCAGGCTCCCCTAGTGATCATCAACACGGGCACATCATCGCTGATTCCTGACATTCCGGGTCTTGCGGGGACTCCCTATCTAACTAACCGCAACTTCTTTGACTTAAACACATTACCACCCCGCTTACTGGTGATTGGGGCTGGCTATATTGGACTGGAATTGGGACAGGGACTGGCACGTTTAGGGAGTCAGACTCACTTAATCGTGCGGGGTGATCGCGTCCTCGATCGGGAAGAGTCTGAGATCAGCGAGGTCTTAGCAGAAGCATTAAAGCAGGATGGGATTGAGCTTCACTTTGGGGTCAATGTTGCTCTGGTCGCACATGAGAATGGTGTGTTTAGATTGACACTGAGCAGTGGTGAGCAACTCCAGGGAGAAGCGTTGCTGGTTGTAATTGGACGGAAACCAAATACAGGTACATTAAATGCAGCTGCCAGTGGAATTGAGCTAGATGACAAGGGGTTTGTCAAAATTGACGACCAGTTTCACACGACCTGTTCTGGAGTCTATGCGATCGCCGATGCGGCAAAGCAACCTGCCTTTACTCATGTGTCGTGGGAGGACTATCGCCGCTTAAAAGCAATTTTATGTGGAGAGAATCGAACGCGGAATGATCGCGTACTTGGCTATGCTGTCTACACAGAACCTCAGGTGGGGCGAGTGGGGATGACGTTAGAGCAGGCTCAGAAGCAAGGAATTAACGCGCGTGCTGTCACGTTACCCATGAGCCAAATTGCTCGTGCAATTGAGTGGGGACATGACCTAGGGTTTTACCGCATGGTGGTAGACAGCGACACAGACAAAATCTTGGGAGCAACCTTGGTGGGGTACGAAACGGCTGAACTGGTGCATGTCTTTTTATCCCTGATGGAGGCGGGAGCAACCTGGCAGTTGTTAGAGCGCTCGGTTCACATCCATCCCACCTATGGAGAAGCATTACCTAGCCTGGCACGGTTGCTGCTTGGGGATGACCTGCCAAGGTGTCCGAATATGTAAAGACGCTACAGACTAACTTTATGTCTGCAAACAGTTGAACCGTTTGGTTCTCTACTCGAGCAACAACTGCAACAACCCTAGGAGACAACAATGAGTCAGCAAGATAACATCGCCGCAACCCAGCGTCTTGGAGAGGCAATCAACAGTGGGAACCTGGATGCGTTGCACGACGTGTTCGCACCAACTGTCATCGATCGCGATCCAGCCTCCGACCAGGGTGCGGGTCCGGAGGGCTTTATACACTTCTTCACGGGATTCCGCGCTGCCTTTCCGGACTTGAACATCGCTGTGGAGCAACTGGTTGCGGATGAGGACAATGTAGCGATCGCCTATACCATTACGGGCACTCATCAGGGTGACTTCTTCGGTATCCCAGCGACGGGTCGGCAGATCAAAGCTCGTGGGGTGCAGATTGCGCGCTTCCAGAATGGTCAGATCGTTGAGCGATGGGGTAGCTCTGACCAACTCGGTATCTTGCAGCAGATTGGCGCGAACCCGATCGCTGCTAAGTGAGGGGGCAGGTGCAAGTCGGAAGCGACATAATTACACTTCAGTCCTGAAGCTGTTTTCCGGCAAATGAAACGACGCTCGCGGAGCAATTGCTAACTGAGGAATTGCAGCGATTGCAGCAGGCGTATGCACAACTGCTCAACGGTAGACATGAGGTGTGACCATACAGACGGCTTCAATTTCATGAAGAGTTCATATGTTTAGTATGTGGAAAGAACAGAAAGCACGAACACTAGCAGCATTTCAAGAATTTCTTAACAAACCTTTTGAGGCAACTTTAGGACGGCATCAACATATCTCAGCGCCAGCATCTGCTCTCACTTTCTTTCAACAGGTGGTAGCAACCGTGCCTGCTTATAAAGCTTTTCTAACAGAACAGGGCATAAATCCCACATCGATCCAAACTCTCGATGACTTTCAAAAATTGCCACTGACTACTAAAGACAACTATTTACGGCGTTATCCTTTAGCAGATATGTGCCGCTATGGGCATCTAGACATGTGTGACACCATCGCGGTTTCGTCGGGCTCAACGGGCAAACCGACACTTTGGCCTCGTTTTCTGACAGATGAATTGCAAATTACTACGCGGTTTGAGCAAATCTTCCACGATAGCTTCAGTGCTGACTGTCGCCACACTTTAGCCGTCATCTGTTTCAGCCTGGGTACCTGGGTAGGTGGTATGTATACAACGAACTGCTGCCGTTATCTAGCCTGGAAGGGCTACCCGATTACCGTTGTGACTCCGGGCTCTCATAAGGAAGAAATCTGGCGGGTTGTGCAGGAACTCGGTGCCGCTTTCGAGCAGGTTGTTCTCCTTGGCTACCCACCATTTCTCAAGGATGTCATTGATAGTGGCAAGGCTCAAGGAGTAGATTGGCAGCGCTATCAAATTAAGCTAGTGATGGCGGGAGAGGTTTTTAGCGAAGAGTGGCGCAGCTTGGTTGGGGAACGAGTTGGCTCATCAAATGCTTACTACGACTCAGCAGCCCTCTATGGCACAGCGGATGCAGGAGTACTAGGCTGTGAGACACCATTAAGCATTTGCATCCGGCGCTACTTGGCAGAAAATCCGGAGGCAGCAAGAGCTTTGTTCGGGGAGTCGCGCTTACCAACACTGGTTCAGTACGATCCCATCAGCCGCTACTTTGAAGTGCATCAGAGAACGCTGCTGTTTTCAGGAGACAACGGCATCCCACTCGTGCGCTATCACATTGCAGATACAGGAGGGATCATTACCTATAATGCTCTGCTCAAATTTTTAGCTGAATCGGGGTTCGAGCCAGTGACAGCATTGCGGCAAGAGGGTTACAGCAGAGGAATCCATCCCCTGCCTTTTGTTTACGTTTTTGGACGCTCGGACTTTACTGTTTCCTACTTTGGGGCGAATATCTACCCGGAAAATGTGACAGTTGGGTTAGAACAACCAGGGATTAGAGAATGGGTAACAGGTAAATTTGTGTTGCAAGTGAAGGAGGATGCTGACCAAAACCGCTTCCTGTCTGTTGTTGTTGAGCTAGCACCCGAAGTGGAGGGAAGTGAAGACAAACAACAGGCAATTGCTACTTCGATCCGAACACAGTTGTTGCGACTTAATAGCGAGTTTGCCAACTATGTTCTAACTGAGTATCAAATGCCTTATGTGAGATTAGCTATGACGGGAACTCCCGAATATTTCCCTTCCGGGGTTAAGCATCGCTATACGCGAAAGTAGGGAAATTTATAATTGGCAGTATACAGTAAACTGTGGCATTGTTTGAGATAACTCTCAGTTCAACCCCTCGCTGACCCGCTGCATCTGCGATTGCCCTAATGCTTGGGGTGATGGCCAGTTTTAACTTGCATCCGGCTCTCTGAGGCAGGAATGTTAAAAGCTTTTGGGAACAACCCTTGACACCACCATATCCCCAAAGCGATCACTGTCACTACCACCATACCTAATGCCAAGCAAACCATGCCAGAAGTCCCTTTAGCTGATTGTATCCAGCTTTTGCAAGCTTTAGTACCCGGCAAGGACAATAATGCGGGTGCTAGTTTCGCAGAGTCATCGGGGTTGCCTGTCTCATTCCTGGCAACCTCCAACTGAGTCATAGGTTCGGTAGGAGCTAGGGGTGGCTCTACTGTAGTCAACTGGCGAAATAGATCTGAAACTAGAGCTGCATCCTGCTCATAGGCAGAATCTTCGCATTCAGTTTCATCAAATGGCTCCTCCCAGTCTTCCCTGCCTAGCATTTCCAGTTCTACTGTTGCATCTAGAT
>JAFAVL010000028.1 GCA_019242465.1 Chroococcidiopsidaceae cyanobacterium CP_BM_RX_35
ACAAGCAATTCTATTTTGGAAGTCGCGACCCTTGTTAGCCATACTTCAGAACAATCTCTGTCGATGGCTGATTCCTTCGCCAAGCTTGTAGCAACTTCACAACAGATGCAGACTGATATAGAGAGAATTTAGCAGCCAAAATTAGAGCAGCAAAAGGGAAGCTGTGGGCAGAATGAGAGTTTTTGTTTAACCGCGGTCTGTTCTCAGCAAATCTTCTGCTAGCGCCACTGCACCCCAAAGTGGAGCTTGATCGCCTAAGCTATCTGGGACTATATCAAAGTGAACTTCAGGTAATTATCCCGCTTGACTAGGCAAAATTTCTCTTAGCTTCGTAAAATCGGCAGGCAGTGTAGCCTAAGGAATAAAGTAAAGCTGCATTACTCGAAGCCCCAATCACAGCGCCCATTCCAGGGATGAGTTCTACAATACCTAGTCCCACCTTTAAGACTCCAGAACCTCCCACAGACAAACCAAAGATTGCCAGTACTTCACCCCGTCGAGCTGGGTCTTTGAGCGAAAATCCATATACAGCAGCTATACGATAGAGCATCTCTGCTTGCAGTGTTGTCATCGCAGCTAGATCGAGCGCAAACAGGGTGAGTGCAAAAGGAGGCAAGAAGTTAGTGATTAATCCAACCCCTCCTGCTTTCAAGCAGGCGTCAAAAATAACTCGGTGAGCCAGCTGCTCAGGTGTTTCTAAAACATATTCCTGTTGCAGCTGCTCGACATCCTTCCGCGCCTGCTCAACATCAACGTGACCAAGGGCAGTCAGCAACCAGCTAATGCCCGGAACTTTAGCAGCATATTGCACTATCGGATTTTCAGCGATGGGAGTAACTATTTGACCCAAAGTTTCCGTCCCCTGCTCCACTAGCTGCAAAGCTACAGGTCCAACAGTCTCTCCTACAGCAGTGGTAGTGCTTGTAACATTGTCAGCCGCAGACTGCAACGCTGTGATCGCCAATTCAGATGCTAAACCACCAACGCGAATTACCGTAGCAATTGTTTCAGTCACTGACTCTATGGACGATTTCTCTGTGCCTTGTGTAGTCATAAGCAGTTAAAGTCTGTACGTTGCAGTTAACCAGATCTACTCTACAGAGAGCAAGGCTTAAGTAGCTTCCATCCCCCGGTAGGATTGTCAAACATTAACACAGCACTGCACTAGATTGAACTTTGGACAAACGCTCTAAGCCAGCTGTTTCAAAGGTGGATTGCTAAGGTTCAGTCGCTACAACCCCTAGATGCTACTTAGTACTCAGGGTAGTGATATGGAAGTAGTGGTGAGTTAGAACCCTTGTTCCATCAGTATCCTGTACAAGATTAGCTAATACAATTATTTTCCCAAAAACCACCGACAAAATCAGCATTTTTGATGACAACAATTTTAGCATTCTTACTTTCCTCATTCATAGTACGGCTATCCAATCTAGCACGGGATTCGCTATAGTTACCCCAGCTAGAATGTGCAGAACTTCCAGAATAGGTCTGTCCAGCCTGTGGCTCTGAACATTTAATCAAAAATGGTTCGGTTCATAACAATAAGCCAGTTTGTTGCTGAAGTTCAAACTATTCAAACCTAGACTGGTTGAGAAGTTTACTTGATCTCTGCTGATGCCCAAGTGCAAACCGAAGATTTAGTACGCAGCTATGAGCCTGGTTTGATTACCTTGCTCCAAGGCAAACAGATCTGTCTTAAAGGTGGAGGCAGTACTGATTTTAGGACTGCCTAGTGCAAATTTGTTCGTGCCCGCTCAGTCTAGTCCGCCATTGCTCAACAACTGTTCGTAATCGCACTGGCAACCAGTTATCATACTGGGGATAAATCGGCAACCTAGGTACTAACTGCCAACCAGCAGGCTCTAATATTTTTTCCAATGCCTGTCGCTGAGGATGAGGATAATCGGGATTCACTTCATCTTTTGGTCCAATCCCGCCTAAATCTCTGGCTCCAGCTTCTAAACAGGCGAGTAACCAATCAGGCTCTTTGACCAAATTAGGAGGAATTTGCAGAGTGATATCTGTTGGCAGAATCTGACGAGCTGCTGCTACTACTTCTGGTAACTGATACGGATCGAAAGCTGGTGCTGCCCAAGCCTGTTGACTTCCAGGACTATGAGGCTGCAAGATGACCTCTTGGATATGATAAGAGCGTTGGTGCAGGTATGCGATCGCCTCCAAAGTTTCCCACCAATCTTGCTGTGTCTCCCCAATCCCCAACAATAGCCCCGTTGTAAACGGAATCTCCAGTTCCCCTGCCATTGCCAGTTGCTGCAACCTTAATTCCGGTAATTTACTGGGAGCCTGTCGGTGTACTGTTTGCATTAGCTGCGGCGTCAGTTGCTCCAGCATCAGCCCCATCGACACATTGACCATCTTCAGCGATCGCATCTCTGTTAGGCTCAGTGGACCGACGTTAGTATGTGGCAGAAATCCTAACGAGAGCGCGAGTTCGCACAGATCGTAAATCATCTGAAACCATTCCTGCCGCTGCGACGAGTGCGGATGAACCTCGCCACTAAGAATGAGAATTTCACAGATGCCTTGGGATTGGAGATGATTGAGCTGAGCCGCTGCTGCTGAGAGCTTTATCCACGGGCTTTTACCCGGCTCTACCCGAAAGTTGCAGTAGGCGCAGCGATTGAAGCATTCATAAGTTGGAACAAGAGTATAAGCAGGGCTGTAAGTGACAACTTTGTTCAAATTGTTGAAAAACACTTTACAAAACGAAACAAATGGTTTAAAGTCTTAATCAAGGTAGTAAAAAACCTACCTTGACATCATACAAAAACAAACCAGCAATCATAGAACAATGACAACAACGATCCAGAGACGCGAAAGCGCATCTTTGTGGGAGCAGTTCTGCGAGTGGATAACATCCACAGAAAATCGGCTATACATCGGGTGGTTCGGAGTCCTGATGATCCCCACATTGCTAGCAGCCACCACCTGCTTCATCATCGCCTTCGTAGCGGCGCCGCCAGTAGACATCGACGGCATCCGGGAGCCAGTAGCGGGGTCACTGCTATACGGCAACAACATCATCACCGGAGCGGTAGTGCCATCATCAAACGCGATTGGTTTGCACTTTTACCCGATCTGGGAAGCAGCCAGCCTAGATGAGTGGCTATACAACGGCGGACCCTACCAGCTAGTAGTATTCCACTTTTTGATTGGCATCTTCTGCTACATGGGAAGAGAATGGGAACTATCATACCGGCTAGGAATGCGGCCATGGATCGCAGTAGCATACAGCGCGCCAGTGGCAGCAGCGACAGCAGTATTCCTGATCTACCCATTAGGACAAGGTTCATTCAGCGACGGGATGCCCTTAGGGATCAGTGGCACATTCAACTTCATGTTCGTGTTCCAAGCGGAGCACAACATCCTGATGCACCCATTCCACCAGTTGGGAGTAGCCGGAGTATTTGGGGGAGCGCTGTTTAGTGCGATGCACGGTTCATTGGTGACATCATCACTAGTGCGTGAAACCACAGAGAGCGAGAGCCAAAACTACGGATACAAGTTTGGGCAAGAAGAAGAAACCTACAACATCGTGGCAGCACACGGCTATTTTGGGCGGTTAATCTTCCAATACGCCAGCTTCAACAACAGCCGCAGCTTGCACTTCTTCTTGGCAGCGTGGCCAGTAGTGGGAATTTGGTTCACATCATTGGGCATCAGCACGATGGCGTTCAACCTGAATGGGTTCAACTTCAACCAGTCAGTGATTGACTCCCAAGGTCGAGTGATTGGGACCTGGGCAGATGTGCTGAACCGGGCGAACCTGGGGCTGGAAGTGATGCACGAGCGCAACGCGCACAACTTCCCTCTGGATTTGGCTGCTGGTGAGGCAGCGCCTGTGGCTTTGACTGCTCCTGCTATCCAAGCCTAATTTCTACCGCCTAGCT
>JAFAVL010000043.1 GCA_019242465.1 Chroococcidiopsidaceae cyanobacterium CP_BM_RX_35
TAAAGATGAAGAATGAAGGCTAGCGACACAACGCGCAAACACTTCATACTTCACTTTGTTGTTAACTAACTGCCAACTAACGATACTGGTCTCTCTTGCTGTAAATAACACGATTCGCAACACTTACAGTGTCAATAATCGCTACCACCGCTGCGTCAAGTGGTCGGTGTTCATTGCCAGGAATCTGACGAGCCGCACTCCCACAACTAACTATAACCCACTCATCCACTCCTGCACCCACGTTATCGGCTGCAACCTCATATTTTGGCATGAGGCGTCCCTCCTCATCCACAAATTGCAACAGCAGCAGTTTGGTGCCTCTCAGACTCGGCTCCTTTTGAGTACTAACAACAGTGCCGCGAACTTTGGCAATTTGCATTCCGCTCTAGGGTCGGTTACCGTAAGGGCGAATTGCATTGACATCTTCACGGAACTGCTGCACGTCCTCGGTGTAACGAATTGGTAAGACATATTCGAGGTTTTCGTGAGGACGAGCAATGATGTGGGTAGACAAGACTTGCCCTCCATTCACCCGCTTCACAGATTCAACCCCTGCTCCTACCGAGGCCTGTACCTCGGAAACATCTCCCCGCACGATAACTGTGACGCGTCCGCTACCAATTTTTTCATAACCCACAAGCGTGACGCGGGCGGCTTTAACCATCGCATCAGCTGCTTCCACTACTGCTGGAAAGCCAAGCGTTTCTACCATGCCGACGGCAATTGACATTCGGTTCTACTCCTTAGTTGTTTGGTAATAAATACAAGAGAGCTAGTTCTGATGAAGTTAAACGCGGAACTGTTCAACAGCTTCGGTATAACGAATCGGCAGAACGTATTCGAGGTTTTCATGTGGACG
This sequence comes from Chroococcidiopsidaceae cyanobacterium CP_BM_RX_35, assembly GCA_019242465.1. The sequence continues at coordinate 860 of JAFAVL010000043.1, forward strand.
AGCAATGATATGAGTCGATAAGACTTCACCACCGTTGACCCGATTCGCCGCGTCAACTCCAGCCGAAACCGAGGCTTGCACCTCAGAAACATCCCCCCGCACAATGACCGTCACGCGAGCGCTACCGATTTTTTCATAGCCCACAAGGGTGACGCGGGCGGCTTTAACCATTGCATCAGCTGCTTCCACCACCGCCGGGAAGCCCTTGGTTTCAATCATCCCAACCGCAATTGGCATCTAACAACTCCTCTAAAATGAGTGTTCTTTCCCAATCAGACCAGTCCTCAGAGGAAAAATTTGACGGGAATGCTCATTCTTAAGCTACAAATGCGTTTCTAAATTAAGCATAGGAAAGCTTTGCTCCCCTGACAATATAAATTAGTATGATACTTTGTAATATGATAGTTTTAAAAAACTTAACAAAAGCGAATTGTGGTAGCGGCTTAGCCAAAATTTCCTGGTTTCTAGAGCAGCTGCGTCTGTTTTATAATTTCTTTATTACTTCTGGATGAAGCCGGATCAGAGGGGCGGTAATTCTAAGAGAGGAAAGGATGGCAGGAGGTAACGCATTGCTCTAGGTAGATATACAGTCGTTTAACTATTGAGCCCAGGGAGAGGGTAAGATGAGTGCTATAGTTTTTTTAAATAGCAAGAGAAAAACTCTGGCTCTACAAGTTGTAAATTCAAGATTATAAGCAGGGATTGGAGACATCATCAATTATGTTTATAGCTGCAATTCCTGAGGCTTAATGCACTGAAAAAGTTCTTCTAGATTAGTTGTGAAAGACTCAAGATGAATCTATTTCTATTTATTAATAGCTGGTGGGTGCCTTTCTATGGTTTAATCGGCGCGGTTTTGACCTTGCCCTGGGCGACGGGAATGATCCGACGTACAGGTCCTAAACCAGCAACCTACCTTAACTTGTTGATGACAGTTTTGGCTTTTGTCCACAGCATAATTGTCTGGAGAGACATCTGGAACCAAGAACCACAAAGTTTTCTGGTTACCTGGTTTAAAGTTGCAGATTTAGACTTATCTTTTGCCTTAGACGTTTCGCAAGTTACCATTGGGGCAGCAGTGCTAATCACTGGATTAAGTCTATTGGCCCAAATTTATGCTTTGGGATATATGGAGAAGGACTGGGCTTTAGCTCGTTTCTTCGCCTTAATGGGATTTTTTGAAGCGGCGCTCTCCGGTTTAGCCCTAAGTGACTCCTTGTTTCTCAGCTATGCTCTCTTGGAAATGCTCACCCTTTCCACCTACTTGTTAGTGGGTTTCTGGTATGCCCAGCCATTAGTAGTCACAGCCGCCCGCGATGCGTTTTTAACTAAGCGGGTAGGTGACCTGTTGCTGCTGATGGGAGTGGTGGCACTTTCCTCCATGGCAGGGAGTTTGAACTTTTCTGACTTGAATGAGTGGGCGCAGACAGCTAACATATCACCTGTGACCGCAACTTTACTAGGCTTGGCGTTGATCGCTGGACCAGCAGGTAAATGTGCACAATTTCCTTTACATCTGTGGCTAGATGAGGCAATGGAAGGACCTAACCCCGCCTCTGTGTTGCGGAACTCAATGGTAGTAGCGGGTGGCGCTTTTGTGCTGTTCAAGCTACAGCCAATCCTGTCGTTGTCACCAGTGGCGTTGAATACATTGGTGGTGTTGGGTACGGTGACAGCAGTGGGTGCATCTCTGGTATCGATCGCACAGATTGACATCAAGCGAGCGCTGGCACATTCCACCAGTGCCTATATGGGGTTGGTGTTTATTGCGGTGGGATTGCAGCAAGGTGGTGTTGCCCTGGTGCTGTTATTTACGCACGCGATCGCCAAAGCCCTGTTATTTATGAGTGCTGGATCTGTGATTGCGACAACCAATACCCAAGACTTAACAGAGATGGGCGGACTATGGTCGCGGATGCCAGCCACCACGACTGCCTACATAGTAGGTGCCGCTGGAATGGTAACATTGCTCCCCTTGGGAAGTTTTTGGGCAAAGCTGCAATGGGTAGAAGACTTTTTAACTGCACCTCCCTGGCTTGTGGGAGTCTTGCTACTGGTTAATGCCTTGACGACTGTAAATCTGACCCGCGTGTTCAGGTTAGCTTTTTGGGGTAAGCCGCAGCCCAAAACTCGTCGAGCGCCAGAAGTTGGGTGGCAGATGGCTTTCCCAATGGTATCTCTAACTGTGATGACTCTTCTGGTGCCATTACTTATGCAGCAGTGGCAACTGCTGCCAAGCTGGGAAACGGTCAATCTATCGGCAGTTGTACTCTTGGTGGCATCAAGCGGGACTGGTTTCATCATTGGTTGCACTATATATCTGCACAAAGCTTGGTCTAGATCGATTAGGCTGCCTTGGAGAGTTGTACAGGATTTGCTGAGCTACGACTTCTACATTGACAGGCTTTACGGGATGACCATAGTTGGTGCTGTTGCCCTCATGTCTCGGTTAAATGCTTGGGTTGACCGCTACGTTGTCGATGGGTTAGTGAACTTGGTAGGACTAGCAACAATTTTCAGTGGGGAAAGCTTGAAATATAGTAGTTCCGGTCAGTCTCAGATGCATGTACTAACAATCCTTTTAGGAGTGAGCCTGCTGGGGCTGTTGATGAGCTGGCCCTTAGGAGCCCTGATTGGTTGGCAATTTTAAAAGTTTTTGGTTGTTAGGAAGGAGTTGGTGCCATAATGCTTAGTGCCTTGATTTGGATACCTTTGCTGGGTGCCGCTTTAATCGGCTTCTGGCCTAAAGGCATGAATCCAAATCGCTCTCGTCTCATCGCTTTGATTGCTGCTGGTGCCGCTTGCTTGTGGACAATTGTCCTAATGAGCCAGTTTAACCCCAGCTATACAGGTCAACAGTTCTCAGAGTTCATTCCCTGGATTGAAACTTTAGGTTTGAACTATTATCTTGGGGTTGATGGTCTATCTTTACCTTTGCTGGTTTTAAATGGTCTGCTAACCTGTATTGCCCTTTACAGTAGCGATGCATCCATTCAGCGATTTCGGTTATATTATGCTTTGGTACTGATTTTAAGTGCTGGGGTGGCAGGTGCCTTCTTAGCACAAGATTTGCTGCTGTTTTTCCTGTTCTATGAGCTGGAACTGATTCCGCTGTATTTATTGATTGCGATTTGGGGTGGACAAAGGCGCGGTTATGCAGCGACAAAATTTTTGATTTATACCTCAATTTCTGGAATCCTGATCCTGGCAAGTTTCCTTGGCATAGTTTGGCTGAGTGGTGGTACTAGCTTTGCTTACGCTCCGAGTCAAACTCAGGCACTCCCACTGGCAACACAAACTTTGCTGTTACTGATGCTCTTGATTGGTTTCGGCATCAAGATTCCTCTGGTTCCCTTTCATACTTGGCTGCCAGATGCTCACGTTGAGGCTTCGACGCCAGTTTCCGTGCTGTTAGCTGGGGTCCTATTAAAATTAGGCACCTACGGTTTGCTGCGATTTGGCATGGGCTTGTTTCCCGATGCTTGGAATATTTTGGGTCCATGGTTGGCGACTTGGGCAGTGGTAAGCGTACTGTATGGTTCTTTCACTGCGATCGCTCAAAAAGACATGAAGAAGATGGTGGCCTTCAGCTCAATCGGTCACATGGGTTACGTGCTTTTAGCTGCCGCCGCCGCTACGCCTCTGAGTACTCTAGCAGCTGTCCTGCAAATGATCAGCCACGGGCTAGTCTCAGCCCTGATGTTTCTACTTGTAGGCGTCGTCTACAAGAAGACTGGCAGCCGCGATATAGATGTGCTAAGCGGTCTATTGAACCCAGAACGGGGCTTGCCGCTGATTGGGAGCCTGATGGTTTTGGGGGTGATGGCGAGTGGCGGAACTCCGGGGATGATCGGTTTTATTTCGGAATTTTTGGTCTTTCGGGGTAGTTTTCCTGTCTTTCCGACTCAAACCCTGCTATCTATGCTTGGTACAGGCTTAACCGCTGTCTACTTTCTCAATCTCATGAACCACGTCTTTTTTGGTCGCTTGTCTGAACAAGTGATGAACTTGCCGCGAGTGCAGTGGTCTGAGCGCTACCCAGCGATAGTTTTAGCTGTCCTGATTGTCCTGTTTGGTATCCAGCCTAGCTGGCTAGCGCACTGGAGTGAGCAGACAACAAAGGCAATGAATGCTAGTTTTCCGGCGATCGCGCTGCGGACACAGGATTTTAAGTTTGTGACTAGCCAGGGGCAAGAATTTTTCTCACACTTTGCTTTCAAGCGAACGCTCGCCTTGCCTGAAATCCCATCCCCAATATCCCATAACCCTTGAGGAGGACTAGCAATGGTTAGCATTAAAAGCAAGCCTTCCAACCATCCCTTAGCTGCATATATTCAGCGCCTTGAAGCAGGCGGAGCCCTACTTCCTGATACCGTCGAAAATGTTATGGAAGTTGTTGGCATTCTCAAAAGCTATGGCGTAGTGCTAGATGCTTACTCTCGCAATCTCATTTACATTGCAGAAAATCAGTTTTTAGTCCTTTTTCCCTTTTTTAAGTACTTCAACGGAGAAATTACCCTAGCTAAATTACTGCGCTACTGGTGGCATGACCGGATTAACTTTGAATATGCCGAGTACGTGATGCGAACAATGCTTTGGCATGGTACAGGTGGTCTGGATGACTATTTGGATTCCCCAGAGTTTCAACAGCGAGCCGAGGCAGCTATCCAAGCCAAACTTCAGGGGCATCCACTCATGCTGGGACTCAAAGCTCTATTTCCAGAGTTTCTACCAGAGCAAGTGCGGATGTCCTGCTATTACAGTGCCTTGGGTCAATTTTGGCGGGTGATGAGCGATATGTTCCTCAGTTTGTCTGATCGCTACGACAACGGTGAAATTCAATCCATCTCCCAAGTTGTAGACCATATAAAAGCGGCTTTGGTAGCGGCAGCCCAGTTGCCAATTACCTATACAGTGAAGCTGCGGGGTAAGCTGTATGAGATTATTCCCGCTAGCGCTGGTTTGACCTTTCTAGCCGATACAGCAGTACCATATGTAGAAACAATTTTCTTCCGAGGAACGCCTTTCCAAGGCACTGTCTCCTACAACGCCCAAGCTCATCAAATCTCCCCAGATCTCAGCCGATTTAACTATGGCGCGTTGTTTGCTGACCCTTTACCAACTGGAGGGGCAGGAATTCCACCCACCTTACTGATGCAGGATATGCGGCACTTCTTACCAGATTATCTACAAGAGTTCTATCGCCGCAGTCGTCGGGGAGAAGACGATTTACGAGTGCAAATTTGCGTCAGCTTCCAAAAATCGATGTTCTGTGTCACTACGGCGGCTATCTTGGGACTGATGCCCCATCCTTTGGATACGTCAGTACCAGATGAGCAAAAGACTAACCGAGTTTACTTGGAATCTTGGATGAATCGGTTCTTAACTTCGCGTCTCAACGATGTTAACGACCAGCCTAACTCATGCCCAGTGGTTTTGCCGGAGTGGTCTTGATTCACGAGAAGCTGAGATGGGCTCGCCAAAAGAGTTCCACAGAGGCACGGATTCGCTTGCGATCGACCTTATTTGAAGCGATCGCCTGCGGCTCATCAGGCAACGGTGGAGTCACACCGAACAGGGTTGAAAGTCGCATTGATGCCGTCGTCACATCCAGAAATTGAGTTGCTGCCAAGTGAGCATTAACGATATTCAAGAGCCCACGCTCGGTCAACTTCGTTAGATAACGCGCTAGAATCTCTTGTGCTCCTCGATCTACCGAGTTGTAAACTAGCAGTCCAATCTCGGAAAAACGTTCAGTCTCGGCGACAATGACCCGTTGAAACGAAACACTATGCTGCCACGTCACCAGCTCACAAAATCGCGCTGCAAAGTTCTCCAGCTGCTGCTGGTAATCTAATGCTGCGCGATCGGGTTCGCCAAGGTAATCTAAAAATATCTGCGCTGACTGATCGACAACAGCTTTGAAGAGATCCTCTTTGTTTTTGAAGTTGTCGTAGATTGTGCGCTTTGTCGTTTGGGCGCGAACGGCGATCGCATCCATTGTTGCAGGTTGAAATCCCTCCCGCATAAAAACTTCTTTTGCAGCCGCGAGGATCGCTTCGCGTCTTGGCAACTTGCCTGAATTCATGGTCCCTCACTTGGAAAAACTTACAGTTATTATTCCCATGATGAACGGCAGTTCTAACACCAAATCCACTTTCCTTGCTCAACTAGTTTGTCCTTAAGGATCGCAATCAGCTTGGGACTCCGCTGATTTTGGTGCATGGAAGCGCTATTCTAAGAGAAGAAATCTAGAAACCTTCTGTAACAATTCATGGCTGTCAAAAAAGGTGACTTGGTTCGCGCCATCCGCGAGAAGTTGGAAAACAGTTTAGAAGCTAAAGCCAGCGACCCTCGTTTTCCACCTTATTTGTTTGAAACCAAGGGAGAAGTTGTGGATATCAAGGGTGACTACGCACTCGTCATGTTTGGTAAGGTGCCTACTCCAAACATTTGGTTGCGTGTCGATCAACTAGAACCATTCAAGTAGAACTGTTACCTAAAATTTCTCGGGCAATTGCAATTGCTGCATCAGGATTATCAACAACGTAGACATTGTGGGGTGACAGATTTTTAAAGAAGCGTTGGCTCTCTTC
>JAFAVL010000076.1 GCA_019242465.1 Chroococcidiopsidaceae cyanobacterium CP_BM_RX_35
AGATCCGCACCCTGGAGATGCATCAGGTAGCAGAATACGGAATTGCAGCTCATTGGAAGTATAAGGAAACGGGAAGTTCTAGCCATACTCAACTAACACCGGGTGATGAGAAGTTCACCTGGCTGCGGCAGCTACTGGAATGGCAAAATGACCTCAAGGATGCTCAGGAATACCTGGAAAGCGTTAAGGGCGATCTGTTTGAAGATGATGTTTATGTCTTTACGCCCAAAGGAGACGTGGTGCCGCTTAACCCAGGCTCTACACCAGTAGATTTTGCCTATCGCATACATACAGAGGTAGGGAATCACTGTGCTGGGGCACGGGTGAATGGGCGGATGGTGACGCTGGACACGCCCTTGAAGAATGGGGATATTGTCGATATCTTAACCCAGAAAAACAGTCGTCCCAGTTTGGATTGGTTGAATTTTGTAGTCACAACTGCGGCACGGAACCGGATTCGGCAGTGGTACAAGCGCTCGAACCGAGAAGAAAACCTTGCTCGCGGTCGAGACTTGTTGGAAAAAGAGATGGGCAAGAGTGGATTTGAAGCATTGCTAAAGTCTGAGCGAATGCAGAAAGTAGCTGAGCGATGTAACTACCATAGTGTTGAAGATTTACTTGCAGCTTTAGGCTACGGCGAGGTGACGTTAAGCCTAATTCTCAATCGATGGCGAGAAGTACTTCAGGCTGAGCAACCAACTTCTACAGCAACTGATGCTGCCTCTCTGTTGCCAACGACGACTGCCCGCGTGAAGAGCGAAGTGCCCTCTACAGCTTCTAGCCCTAGTCGTTCACCCATTGCTGGTTTAGAAGGCTTAGTGTATCACTTAGCTGGATGTTGTACCCCCATTCCTGGTGAGGCGATTCTCGGTGTGGTGACACAAGGCAACCGCGGAATTTCAATTCACCGCCAGGGATGTCCGAATGTAGAAAATGTGACGTGCGATCGCCTATTGCCAGTCAGATGGAACTCCACAGTCTCAAATCGGGTAGCTCGTCCCCAGACTTATCCAGTCAATATTCAGATCGAAGCGATTGACCGCGTAGGGGTATTAAAAGATATCTTATCTCGCTTGAGCGACCACAGTATCAATGTACGGAATGCCAACGTAAAAACCTTTGCAGGTCAACTAGCCGTGATTGATTTGGGAATTGATATCCGCGATCGCCATCAGCTTGAAGACGTTTTCACCAAAATCAAGAAAATGAGCGATATTATTCATCTCCGTCGTGTTGGTCAAGGTGATGAGTAGTTTATGGTACGGCTAGCTTAAAGTAATGACTGTTCGCAACCCCATCCTCGCGCTCAACTATGAACCAGCCCTAGAAGCCTTAGGGGGTGATTATTTCGATGAAGTCGTAGCGGCTGAATTTCCTCAAGCTATCTTGCGGTTTCGCAATGATTTGCTGCTACCCAAGCTAGGACTAGACCCGCGAACTGTTACAGACACCGATTTTATTAAAGCCTTTGGCAACTTTCAAGGGCGTCGTCCTTTTTTAGCACTGCGCTACCACGGCTATCAATTTGGCGAATATAATCCGTTTCTAGGTGATGGTAGGGGTTTTCTCTACGGTCAAGTACGTGGTAAGGAGGGTGTACTTTACGATTTTGGGACTAAAGGTTCTGGCACAACCCCCTACTCTCGCAGTGCTGATGGTAGACTGACGCTCAAGGGCGGCGTGCGGGAAGTGCTAGCAGCTGAAGCGCTACATCAGATGGGTGTCCGAACCTCTCGCTGCCTCAGTTTGATTGAAACTGGCGAAGCCCTCTGGCGAGGCGACGAACCCTCCCCCACTCGCTCTTCTGTAATGGTACGGATGAGCCGCTCCCACATTCGGTTTGGCACTTTTGAGCGCTTGCACTATATCGAGCGTCCAGATTTGATCGAGAAACTGTTAGACCATGTGATTGAGCAGTACTATCCAGAGATTTGGGGTGAAGTAGACCGATATGCTCTCTTTTATGCTGAGTTAGTGAAACGAGTTGCCGAAGTGGCAGCGCAGTGGATGGCAGTTGGGTTCTGTCATGGCGTATTAAATACTGACAATATGTCAATTACGGGGGAAAGTTTTGACTATGGACCTTATGCTTTCATCCCAAACTATAACCAGCAATTCACCGCCGCTTATTTTGACTATTTTAGGCGTTACAGCTATGGCAAACAACCAGATGTTTGTCGGCTGAACTTAGCAATGCTTCAGGTGCCACTAGAGGCAGTCATTTCACCTGCCGATATGGAAGATGGATTAGCAAGGTTTGATGAGTATTATCAGCTTGAATACAAGTATCTGATGCTGAGGAAGTTAGGACTTTCTCAAATAACACCAGATTCAGAGCGACTTTTGGAGTTAACGCTACAACTTTTACAGAGTACTCAAATTGGTTATCATGACTTTTTTGCAAAACTCACCCAGACGTTTTCACCCAGTTGGAGAGAGGATGCCAGTTTAATACTTAACTGTTCAGATATTTTGTGGGGAGACAGTTCACCAGAATATTTGGAAGATTGGCGAAATTGCTATCAGCGTGTTCTCAGGCACCTGCCGCTGGAAGAGATGGATAATGTTGCTCAACTTCTAGCTCAAACTAATCCCAAAACAGTGCTACTTAGACCAGTAATAGAAGCAGTTTGGGAAGCAATTACGAATGGAGATGATTGGGAGCCTTTTTATGATTTAGTGAGGCAAATACAGACTAGAAATTAGATATAGTCACCCTAAGTGATTTGTAAAAATCCCTACTTCTTTTCTTTGCGCTCTTGGCGTCCTTGGCGGTTCATTTAAAAGAATAATTTTCGCAACTTAGAAAGGATTGCTATAGCAGTCCTATTTGGCTTGTGAACAGTATTTTTGTTAACGAACCGCAGAGACACAGAGGACGCTGAGGAGAGTTTCCAGATCGTTTAGCACTGCTGTATAACTGATAATGAAAAGTCCGTTGTCGTTAACTAGTCAAATAGAGCATCTAAGCCCGGTTGCGACCAGGATGATACTGGCGGCGTTGCCTGACAAAATTAGGCAAGCGTTTGAAAGACGGGCAGCTGAGATTGAGCTTGCTCAAGGAAGTCGCCGGAGCTTTCTCCGGCGAAGCCTTGAGTATCCAGTTGAGGCAGTGTTGGAGATGGCACTTGCTGGGTTTCTTGACAGCGAATGTCTTAGTTGCACCGATTGCCAGCCTCGGTATTGAAATCACACCCTAGCATCACCAGGACGATAAACTGCACCGACAGAATGATCTGGATTAATCTCAATCACTAAATCAACGTAATTGGGATCGGTTGTCAGTGGTTTGATGAATAGCTCTGGGTGAAGCGATCGCCAAAAATACTCGACAAATTGTTGAACTTCAGCATCCGTCATGCCCGTCGTTTGAGCAGCAATCATTTGGTGTTCTGCCTGCCGTCGCCAATCTAAACTCAGGCGATAGTTGCTTGGGTAGAGGACAATTAACCTGTCTAGTCGCTCCCACAAAGGTAAATAATCTTCTAGCCGGGCATTCATATCGCGAGCAAAGGCTTTGTCAGCATCTGTAACAATCGGTGGCGGCGCAGTATTGAAAGCATCTGGGTTAATGGGACGGACACCGACAAACCAGCCTTCAAACAGCACAACGTCTGCGCTTTCCACAACTTCTGGTTCGCATCTATCCCCGGCACCGCCCCAAGCAGACTTATCAAATCGGGGGACTTGAATTGGCAGCGGTGAGTCAGCTTGACGCAGTTGATCCAGTACTGTTAAACCTAATTGAATATCGTGGGTTCCCGGTGGACCGCGCCATATTAGGCGGGGATCTTGTGTTCTTAAAGCTAGGCGATCGCTATATGTCTTGTAAAGGTCATCCAAGGATATGCTGATGGTGCGGTATCCCAACTGCTTGAGAATCAAAGTCAGAATTGCCGCCAAAGTAGTTTTGCCCGTACCTTGTCCGCCTAAAATGCCTTGAATCAGGGGCCGTCCTAGTTGTTGTCGGTGCGACGCTAACTGCATTGCCAAAGGTAGCCATAGGTGCCACAGGGTTTGCCTCACTTGGTTAGGCTCGACGTGGCGGATATGTTGACATTGACTCAAGGCTGGGTAAACAGTTTTAAGCAGTTGGAATCGCGATCGCTTTACTTCTTCGACATTCTCTGATGTGATACCAAAGGCTCTTGCTCTTATTTGGTTTACTAGTTCAGCATCTACCAGCCAACTCTCTTCAAATCCTGCCATCTTACCCTGCTATTTTTCCATCCACATGTTGCTTCTGGTATGCACCCAGCTTTAGTTGGTTGTGACAGAGTAAAATCTGACCCATTAAATATGTCTTGGATGAGATGACATGCTTCAATTATTTTTATTCCAATATAGATAGAAAATTTTTCAGGGTTCATTGTTACAAACAATAGCTTAGTAATTTGTTAAAATTGAAAAAATAGCTATCCTCTAATTATATAGATATGAATACAAAGTTGCCAGTTTATCCTGCAATTATCATTGCTTGTTTGTTAGGACTAGTGGGACTACTTTTGGTATGGCTGCGATTCAATTTATCAATTGAGCTTGCTCAAGTAAGTTGTCGGAGCTGCCTCCGACAAACCCTTGAGTCAGCGCCTCCAGAAACAGCATCGCTACCTTCTGCTGTAGTACATGAGCTACGGGTACCAATAGCAGAGAATGCCACTTCTGCTGTACCAACCCCAGTGGCAAAACCAACCGAGCCCATGGAGCAGGAAACACCAGTGCCTGGAGCTAACCCCACTCCAACTGATCTCTCATTGCGTCAAGGGGCTTTACGGGTAAGTAATCAGACTAACCAGCCACTGCGGTTAGCTCTGCTAGCAAGGCGTTCTGTGGTGGCAGCATCTGGACAGCCCACCTACAGCAACCCAGCTCACTGGGACTTTGCTCCAGAAGAAGGGAGCCGTAAGGGCTTAGTGTTATCGCTGCCGGACGGAGACTTTAAACTCAAGCCGGGAGATATTTTGGTAGCCTTTGCTCAAGATGGCTCCCGTCGCTACTGGGGACCCTATGTTGTAGGTGAGACACCTTTGCCAGTTTGGAATAACCAAGGTGAATGGCAGTTAGTTCTAAAATAGATGAGTTTTGTCGGAATTTGGGTAGTACTACAGGTGAAGGAGCTGCTAGCTAGCAATTTTTTTATAAGTCTCATACCGAAAGCCGGGACGAGCTTCTTGGGCTACCAATTCAAATTGGCTGTCAACTAGAGATTGATATTCAGGGAAAAAAGTATCGCCCTCAAAATCCCCCTCCACTAAAGTCAGTTCTAAGGTATCTGCAAATTCGAGGGCTTGAGCATATATAGAAGCTCCTCCAGCAATAAAAATTTTTTCTGACTCTTGAGATTTCTCTAAAGCTTCTTCAATCGACTTGAAAACAAGTAGTTCAAAAGGATGCTCCACAGATTTCGACGCAGCCTGAACTGCTTGAGGCTTGGAAGAAATTATGATATTGCGTCTATTTTTTAGTGGGTGTTGTTTTAGGTCATTTTCCCAAGTTTTTCGACCCATAATAACTGTATGGTTAAGCGTTAATTTCTGGAACCTTTGTGAGTCCTCAGGAATATTCCAAGGTAACTTACCATTATAAGCAATGGCTCTGTTAACTTCAGCTAGAGCAGCAATGATAATAACTTCAGGCTGTTTCATTGTCTGTTCAGATAAGAGACTTAGGTTAGCATCTTAGCTTAAATCAGAGACAACTGAGGATCGATTATTCTATCACCCTATTTTCTCATCTATGAGTGGCTAATGACTGCCTAACCGCAGTTAATAATTCTGCCATTGATAGGGATGATGGTAAAATTTTGGCGGTGATGGCTGCCAAAATAGTCTCCAAGTCAATTGCATCCGATTGAGAGGTTACAGAATCGAGGGAACAGGCTCCGGCAGCGTACCCGTGCGATCCCAATCGCTGATCTAGTACTAGAACTGGCGGTAAGTCATGTAGCTGACCTAAGTATTTGAGTGCTGCTAGCGCGCCTGGGTGGAGTGCAAGATCGCTCAAGCAAATCAGCAGTAAGTCAACGCTTTGTTGTCGAATTTGTTGCATAACTTCTGCCCAAGAGTGACCCACCGTGCCTCTAAACCCAGCTGTATGGAGGTATTGAATCAGAGCTTGACACCACTCTGCTCTAAGAGAAGACGAGGAGTTGTTGCCTTGAAAATTGGTTCTTCCCGAATCGTGTTGAGAATGGTCTGGGGTTTCACTTTCATGGAGAAGTGAAGCATCTAACAGCTCTGGCAATGTAGCGATATCTACTACTAACAGGTTGGGTTTAAAACCGATCCCGGCGGCAATTTCTAGAACCGACAACAAAGTATCAATCGAGCGGTTTGAAGCTGGCGTTAAGCAAGGAAAGACTGCTAACCCAGCTATCTGGTTTGCTGCTTGGGTCGTTGTTGCTTCAAGAGTAACTATGGGTAAGCTTTTCAAACTAGGTTGGTGGCTGAGTTGCTCAAAGTAAGCTATGGGCTCTGGAATTTGTGCGTCAAGTAAGATGACATTCGGTCGCCAAATCCGAGCCAGGAGTTCTGCCTGCTCTAAGTCATCCGCTTCTAAAACTCGGTAATTGAGAGGGATGTGGTTGGTTGCGGAGCCAGTACTCTGCTTGTGTTCCCCGTGTTCTAGCAACTGGCGTGAGGTTCCCTCCGTTGAGGAGTGATTATTTACTAGCCGGAGAATTGTCAACAGTGTCTCATTTGAGGTACTTTGAGCAACGCTCTGATTGCCAGCAGCCTGCGTCTGGGCGCAAAAGCGCGTCAGGATCTGAGGCAAGACTTGTTGCTGTACTGGCAAACTCACAAAATCATCTGCTCGGTTTAAAAGTGCCCGCTCCCGCTCAGCTCTCGTCGCCGTCACAATTACAGAAATTTGGCTAGTCGCTGGGTCAGATTTGAGTAGCGTTAGCACATCCCATCCAGAGAGTAGGGGCAGAAAAGGGTTCAGAAAAATGACTCTTGGCTGCAATCGTCGAGCTTTTTCCAATGCCTCCGTTCCCGATCTGGCAATCACAAACCGATAGCCTAAGCTATTTAATTGCTCTGTTAAATTTTCAATGAACCGAGGTGCTGCTTCGACAACTAACACTATACGCTCAGAGGAGAGGGATCCCAATTCCTCCCCTACCCCCCCTACTCCCTCTGTGCCCCCTAATCCCCAAAGGGGACTCCGAGTTCCCCCTGCTCTCTTACAAGGGGGACTTGGTGGCAGCAACAGTGTAAACTGGCTGCCTTTTCCTTCTGTGGATAGAAAGCTAACATCTCCACCATGCAGGCGAGCCAAGGCTCGGGTTAAGACGAGTCCAAGCCCTGTACCTTCAAACCTACGGGTGAGGGGATTTTCGAGTTGTTGGAATTTTTGAAAGATTAAGTGCTGCTGATGTTCTGGGATACCGATGCCAGTATCCCAGACAGTAAAGGCAACCCAACCTTCCCAACGACTAACCTGTAGTCCGATTTCGCCGCCTGTCTCCGTGAATTTGAAGGCATTAGCTAGCAGATGAACCAGCATCTGGCGTAAGCGCAACTCATCCGCTATACAACTGTCCAAACCGGATTCAATTGAAAGGCTAAACCGATGGTTACTAGGGTTGGTTGACGTCCCAAACGTTGGAGCTTGCTTGGTTTCGAGCTGGATAGATTTTACCTGCTGGATAGCGCGATCGCAAACGGTGCTAATCTGCACTGGCTGTAGTGTCAGCTCTAGTTGCCCTGTCTCCATACGGGTCAAGTCCAGAATATCATTCACCACTGTCATCAGGTGACGACCGCTTTGATGAATCAGGCGGGCATAACGGGCTTGACGCTCATTCAACTGTCCCATAGCCTGATCTTTTAAGAGAGTAGACAATCCCAAAACGGCGGTGAGGGGTGTCTTCAGTTCGTGGCTGATACAAGCTAAGAATTCATCCTTCAGCCGATTTAGATGAATTAAATCGGCATTTTTAGCTGCCAATTCCGATGCCAACTGCTGTTCCTTGGTCATATCGGTAGCTAGCAACAGCCAAATTTGCTCACCCTCTACTAGGTTTGTGATTAGTGAAATCAACGGGATTTTAACAAACTGCCAGACTCGCTCCTGACCATTTTGTCCTACAAAGACGCAGATACAGGTGCCTGGTTCAGTTCCGACTTGGCACCGATTCGAGGTCGCAAATGGTGGTTTAGAATAGCTGTCATCGGCTGAGATATCCACTTCACTCGCTGGCTGAGTTTCTACTTCCAGATACCTGGTGTAAGCCGAGCCTGTT
>JAFAVL010000250.1 GCA_019242465.1 Chroococcidiopsidaceae cyanobacterium CP_BM_RX_35
ATCTTCACTTTTAAGGAGTTTTTGACCCACGATGATGGTACGGATACGAGGTACGAGTTGCGCCGAGGGAGCTTGTTCCCAATGAATCCCCCGCGGGGTAAGCACATTGATGTTGCAGAGTTTATTCATGAATCTCTCAAACAGCACATTAGACAACAAAGACTACCTCTAGTTTCCAAGCTAGGTAGCATCTACGTCCAGGTTTTACTAGAAGAAGGTAAGGATTCCGCTCGCATCCCAGATGTCTGCGTGTTGAGTGCTGAGCAGTGGGAGCAGATGCAAGAGCGTCCAGCTGCTATTTCGCTCTCGGAGCCACCACCCGTCTTGGTAGTGGAAGTGGTCAGTACCAATTGGCAAGATGACTACCTACATAAGCTGGCTGAGTACGAGCAACGGGGTATTCAAGAGTATTGGATTGTTGATTACCTGGCACTGGGGGCAGCGCGCTACATTGGCTCGCCCAAGCAGCCCACCCTATCAATTTATCAGCTAGGAGATGGGGAATATCAGGAAATGCAGCAGTACCGAGGGAGCACTCGCGTTGTATCCAAGGTGTTTCCAGAGCTGTCCCTAACTGCTAATGAGATTTTCAGAGGAGTTAGGTCTGATTGAACTTGTTGAAGCAATAAGTTCAATTATCTGACATTAACCCCACCTAATAATTGAGCTAACCCCCAGTATAGATGCAAATGGACCTAGCCCTGTCACTCAAGGAGAAGTCAAATGACCGCTCTGACTCTCAATCTGGATGCCATCGTTCAACTCACTGATGATGCCTTCTATGCTCTGTGCCGAGCCAACCCAGAAATTAAGTTTGAACGCACAGTCAAGGGAGAACTGATTGTTATGCCACCAACGGGGGGAGAAACTGGAAGGCGGAATATTGATCTGTCAATGCAACTTGGGATTTGGAGTAAACAAACTCAACTGGGAGTTGCGTTTGACTCCAGTACTATGTTCCAGCTTCCTAATGGGGCTTATCGTTCCCCTGACGCTGCTTGGATTATGTTGGAACGCTGGGAAGCTCTCAGTCTTAAAGAACGAGAAGTATTTCCCCCAATCTGTCCAGATTTTGTGGTTGAGTTGCGCTCACCTAGCGACAGTCTGAAAGCACTTCAGAATAAGATGCAGGAGTATGTAGACAATGGCGCACGTTTGGGTTGGCTACTCGATCCACAAGAGCAACTTGTAGAGGTTTATCGTCGAGGACAGGAAAAAGAGGTTCTATCATCCCCTACTAACTTGTCTGGAGAAGAGGTACTTCCAGGCTTTGTGCTGGATTTGAGAGGAATCTTGTGATGCCATCATCAGGTTAGGTGTTGGCTAAACCATGTCGCGACAACCTTTTGCAGTTGATTCATGTCCTGCTGCAAGTTAGGAGAATTCTTGGCAGTCTCTAGATCAAGCTGATGCCCCAGATGTTCAAAAATTCTCATTGATAGACGCTCTGTCTGATTAGCTTGCTCGTAGTGTGGTGCAAGTGCTGCATACAGTTGTTGTATATTGCTGACTGGGTAGGTTTTATCCTGTGAACCATGGACAAACAAAATAGCAGGCATTGGTTTGCGTTCTTGCAGCTCAAAAGCACGAGCTACAAAGTCAAGGCGCTGTTTCGCTGCTTCTGATGCCTGAGTCCAGTGATACTGAGTATGGAGATCTTCCATCCAAGGAAATTGCTCTTTCATAGTCAGATAATGCTGCTTCATACCACGTTCAAAGGTGTCTACTGCTGAAACTAGGTCCTTGGTCACACCAGCTAATACTACTGTCGTAATGGGTAGTGAGCTTTCCAGTAGGGAGAGCAGGGTAGCAAAACCGCCAGCCGAAAAGCCAAACAAACCGATCCCTGTTTGCTCAGGGATACCCAATTGTGATCGCAAAGCTTGAACCACGTTCGGTAGCTCCTGCATAGCCTGTTCACATACGGGGAGCAGAAGCTGTAGGACATAATCTCCAAACTGTCGCTGCATAATCTCTTCCATGCCGCCTGCTGGTAAGCGTTTACCAAATAGGGGCAGTCCAAGATAAGCTTTCCAGGCTTGCACTTCTTCTAGCGGCAATGTCTGAGATAACATCTCCTCGCTGTTGGGTATCCCAAAACCGTGCCACAGAATAATGAGCGGGGCAGGCAAGCTGGAATTCGTAGGCGGATGTAGCACAATAGGTACGCCAGCTAATTCTAGCGATCTGGTATTAGACATGTCAGCAAGCCTACTTAAATTAAGTTGATCGCTCTATTTAACTTCTCTATGACCATTAATTTCATGACGAAACTCCTGTGTTCTAGGTAATGCTTTTTTCTCGATGATGCCATCGATTAATCCATATGCCTGTGCATCTGCTGCACTCATAAAGAAGTCGCGATCACAGTCAAATTCAATTCGCTCTTCTGATTGCCCAGTATTATGAGCCAGTATCCGAGTGATTGATTTTTTCAGATAGAGAATTTCTTTGGCTACTACCTCAATATCACTCGCTGGTCCCTGTGCTCCTCCAGAAGGTTGATGGAGCATGATTCGAGCATTTGGCAGAGCAAATCTTTTGCCTTTAGTTCCAGAAGCAAGTAGGAACGCTCCCATAGAAGCAGCCATTCCGACACAAATCGTACACACGTTAGCATGGAGGTGATTTATAGTATCGTAAATCCCCATCCCAGCAGTAATTGAACCTCCAGGACTGTTAATGTAAAGGTGGACATCTTTCTCTGTATCTTCAGCTTCAAGAAAGAGTAATTGTGCAACGATCAGATTAGCTGTTTCATCCCGTACTTCCGTCCCTAGAAAAACAATTCGGTCTGTAAGTAAGCGCGAATAAATATCAAAAGCTCGCTCTCCTATGCCCGATGGCTGAATTACAGTAGGAACGATTGCTTGATACTCACGACTCATCCCTCATCTCCTTAAATTACAAAATTAAAACTGGACAAAAAGGCTGTTGCTGGGTATTTCTAAT
>JAFAVL010000254.1 GCA_019242465.1 Chroococcidiopsidaceae cyanobacterium CP_BM_RX_35
ATCAATCTCCTTGGCAATTCGGGAATTTGCCCCATCTGCCCCAATGACTATATCTACCTTAAGCGTTTTTGCTATCCCCTGCGCCCCACCTTCTGTATGGTCAACGTAATGGATAGTGTAGGGGTCGGTGTTGTTTTTGGGAATATCGAGTTTGTGAACCGTAGCATTAATCAGATTGGCTCCCAGCTGTGCCGCGCGATCGCGCATGAACCCGTCTAACACCTCACGACGGCACATCCCAATATATTCTTCTTCTTTGATCAAATTGATGTCTACCTCTCGATTGGAGGGCGAGATCATCTTCATCTTCCGTACCCGGCGGTCAATAATGTGTGGCGGCAGATCGAACTCACCCACCATACATAGCGGAATCGCACCGCCACAGGGTTTGGCGTTGTCTAGCTTGCGCTCAAACAGGTAAGTTTCGATTCCAGCTTTCGCCAAGGTCTCAGCCGCAGAGGAACCCGCAGGACCTGACCCTACAACAGCAACCCTTAATGTCAAAGCTTTTCTCCCAATCTTCAATCGCTAGCAAAGCATATTATCACGGACTTTTTACCGCTCTGACTGGGGTATAGCAGATTCGCTTAATTTGAAATACAGCTTAACAAGTGGCTGTAAGAATACTTAACAGATCTGCCTTTTTCACCTACCATTCCGCCAAAAAGGCTGAAGTATGAAAGACTAAATAAATTGTTTCGGTCATTAACGCCATCATTTGTCAATGCTAAACAGAAGCGCTGCTCATAAATCCAGCCAGTGGCAGCGGATCGGACAAATCCTCAGCTTATTTTGTGTGTGTTTGTTTCTAGTTATTAGTTGTAGTCACCGCCCAGCACCTATTGCTTCAGTTGGTTCGCAGCAGCCCGACGCTAGTAATGGTCGAATTACAATCGGCACGACTTTGAAGCCAAAACTCCTCGATCCAGCGGATGCCTATGAGATTCAGTCGCTTGGTCTGATCTATAACATGAGCGATCGCCTCTATACCTATAAACAAGGAACGACAGAACTGATCCCCCAGTTGGCTACGGCATTACCAAAGGTCAGCTCAGATGGCTTAACCTACATTATCCCTGTCAGAAAAAATGTTGTCTTTCACGATGGCACTGCTTTCAACGCAGCTGCAATGGCATTTTCTCTACAACGCTTTATCCAGAACGCTGGTAAGCCGTCCTTCTTGCTGTCTGATGTTGTTACATTGGTAAAAGCGACTGGTGAGTATGAGTTAACCATTAAGCTGAAAAAACCATTTGCCGCGTTTCCCTCTTTGTTAGCTTTTGCTGGTGCTTGTGCAGTTTCACCCAAGGCTTATGAGATTGGAGTAGGGAAATTTAAGCCAGACATTTTTGTCGGAACTGGACCTTACAAGTTAGCTCAGTACAATACTGACTCGCTGCGGTTTGATGTGTTTGATAAGTACTGGGGAGAGAAACCAGCAAATCGAGGTATTAACCTGCAAATATTTAATAACAATTCTGCCAATCTGTATAATTCCTTCCGCACTGGTGCTGTAGATGTCGCCTACTTATCCCTTGATCCAGACCAGATCCGCAGCTTGGCTGCTGAGGCAAAAAATCGTGGCTATCAAGTCAGTGCAGTTCAGGGGAATGTAGTTAACTATTTGATTCTTAACTCAACGCAGAAGCCGCTAGACAACCCAGCTATCAGACAGGCGATTGCCATGACGATGGATCGACAGTTGCTGAATCAGAGGGTTCTCTACGGTCAAGCTGAACCGCTTTACAGTCTGATCCCAACGACATTAGATGTTTATCGGCCAGTGTTTAAAGACAAGTATGGCGATGGGGACATAGAAAAGGCAAAGCAGTTGTTGCATCAATCTGGGTATTCCCAAACGAATCCTCTGAAGTTGGAGCTTTGGTATGAAGCTAACCAGCCGACTTGGGGGCTAGCTGCTGTAACACTTGAAGCTCTTGCTAAGCAGCGGTTGGGCGGACTCCTCAAATTTGAATTGAATGCTGTCGAAGCCACTACTGCCTTTAAAGAGCTTGGTAAGGGTATTTATCCCACATTTTTGCTGGACTGGTATCCTGACTTTCTTGACCCAGACAACTACATCGAGCCATTTTTAGCTTGTGAAAAGGGGTCAAAGGCAAAGGGGTGCGAACAGGGAGCAAGCCAAACTCAAGGGGCATTCTACTATAGTGAGCGCACCAATCAGTTGATTAATCAAGAGCGCCAGGAGCAAAACCCTAAGCAGCGCCAGAAAATTTTTGCTGAGATTCAGGACCAATTGGCGCAAGATATACCCTACATTCCCTTATGGCAAAACAAGGACTACGTCTTTGGGCAAAAAGGTATTACTGGCATAGATCTTAGCCCCACTCAATTTCTTCCATACTTGAGGATACGAGAACAAGGCTAAGGACTAAAACAATCCTTCATATTTCAACTTATGTCTCGTTCCAAAGCGCTACAGTATTACATCCTTACCCGTCTGCTCCTGGCTCCGCTTATGCTGTGGACAATGGTCACAGTGGTGTTTTTGCTTTTACGTGCTACCCCAGGCGATCCGGCTGATGCCATTTTAGGTGCCCGCGCTCCAGAAAGTGATAAGGCGGCGTTACGCCAGCAAATGGGGTTAACAGATCCCCTATGGCTACAGTACCTTCACTATTTATGGGGCTTGTTACGTTTAGATTTGGGCACATCCTTGACAAGTCGAGGGCAACAAGTCTCACAGATCATTG
>JAFAVL010000275.1 GCA_019242465.1 Chroococcidiopsidaceae cyanobacterium CP_BM_RX_35
GTACTATCTGGTTTGACGATCGCTAACATATCGTTTAACGGTACATTGAACGCAATTGTCACCAGAATGGTGCCTACAAGATAGAGCAGACTGCCGATGAGCAAGTAGGCAGCACCAGGTTGGTGCCACTTTAACAGTGAGGAAACCGCTAGAAAGAGACAAGCCGCAGCCGTTCCAAAGAGTGCCAGCATGAACAACGGATTGATCGCCGTGATGTTGATGGATTGCATAGTGGCAATGCCATCCTTTGGCTGAAGTCGGGCGAGGGCATTCATCACAAAGGTTGAGAAAGCGAAGAAGACTCCCGCGACTAGCCCACAGCCGAGCGTTGCAAGTAGCTTCAATGGGAAAAGTGAGAAATGAGGGATTGCCATAAAGCCTTTGATTTGGGTTACGTTTTAATACGACACAGCAGGTGTCTTGTGCAGGTATGAATCATCTGACAATTGCTGCAACATAAAGTCGGCAACATCGGCACGCGAGATTTTGAGCTTGGATGTCTTGTCAGTGCCGGGAAATCCGTGTCGGTAATTGTGGGTGCGATCACCGTCTACAAAGGCTCCCGGACGGACGATGATCCAGTCTAGATGGCTTTGCTTGACGTATTCCTCTTGCTTTACATGATCGGCATAGACTTGGCGTAAGAGGAACCCAAACATGATGTATTTCCAGAAAAAGTTGAGATTCCCCCAACTCTCTCCAACCCCCAACGTGGTTTGACAGATTAACCGTCGAACGCCTGCCAGCTCTATTGCGCGAATCATGTTTCGGGTTCCCGCTGACCGAACTGTTCCCGTTCTCTTCTGACCTGAGCCAAGGGCACACAGCACTGCATCCTGATTTTGTACTGCCTGCTCTACTAACGCGAGATCCATGACATCACCTTGCACAATCTTCAGATTCTTTGCACGTTGAATATCGAGCTTTGCCGGGTTGCGGGCAAACGCTGTGACAAGATGTCCCTGTTCGAGGGCTTGCTGGACAAGCTGGCGACCGATGCTACCCGTTGCTCCGAAAATCAGTAATTTCATCTTGTTTGCTCCTTCACGATTTATTACTGAACAGAATTGCGATCACAACTCCAATCGGTGACTCGGTGAACCAGATGTGCGATCACTCTATCTGAACTACGACCCCTCCAGCTTAGGAAACCGATCCTCATCTAACTGTCTAATTCCTGTGCCACTAACAAAATCTTGCGATCAATTTGCAGGCTTTTCGGCAAGAGCTAGCCCAGAGTGAATATGATCAAAGCTAGACGCATCGGGTTTGCATCATGAAAACGCCCACCACTCAGCAGATTGAATGTACCCGCCCACCCATTTCGTCTAGTCGGAACCAGGGTTGGGAAAACATTCTGGTCGAGCAATTTCAACACCCATCGGGGGAGGGGAGGACTTATTACAGCGATGAACACACAATTTGTCTGTCGCTTGCCTCCCGCCCCGTTCGCTTTCTAGAAATTAAGGGAGGCAAAACTCACACGAGTCTGTACGGAAAAGGCGACATTTCCGTTACCCCTGCCGAGATGCCGTTTTTTGCTCGTTGGGATGGAGATGACCACTACTTGCAGATTCGCATCGCGTCTCGGTTTATCCAGCAAGTAGCTAGAGAAGCGCTCTCCATGAATCCCGACCAGCTTGAATTAGTGCCCGAATTTCGCACTCGCAATCCTCATATTGAGTCAATTGGAATGCTGCTACTGGCTGAACTCAAGCAGGAAAATTTAGGTAGCAAACTTTACATTGAATCCCTAGCAAATGTATTCGTAGTGCATTTACTCCGACAATACGCGGCTGCCAAACCAGAGCCGCTAATGTATGAGGGTGGATTACCTCAGCACCAACTACTGCAAGTGTTGGACTACATCAACGACCATTTGGATCAAGACATCAAGCTAGCAGATTTAGCAGCCTTGTTGGACATGAGTCAATTTCATTTCAGCCATCTATTTAAGCAGGCGATCGGAATATCCCCTTACCAATATCTGCTTCAGCAACGCATCGAACGGGCAAAGCAGTTGTTGAAGCAAACCGATCAATCTATTATGGACATTGCCTTACTATGTGGGTTCAACAGTCATAGCCATCTGAGCAAACAGTTTCGGCAACTGACAGGCGTGACACCGAGGGCGTATAGAGCAAATTAAATAACCCTACGTGGTACACCTCATCCGATTATGCTGAGGCTCTCAAACTCCGTAAGAAGGCATTGGATCGGCGGTTGATATTGATCGAAGGCATCAGTCAAGGAATTGGCGAAAACCTAAAATGCTGACAGGTAAGACTCAAGCATAGACAATCGCTGTTGTACTCACTACGCATAAGGAGCTACAGGTAGACAACTTCATAAACATACGATTTGTCTCCCTTTCGACTGACCTAAGTGCCAGCAGGCAGCATAGAATTCTGTCCAATTTATGTATGGTAAAGGTCCACGGGAGCAATGTCAGTCGAAATGTTAAGGTTGTAGAACGATGGACTAACTGTTCTGTTGCTACGATGCCCCTCTAAGAAATAGCTATGACTGATCAGCAAGCGATCACCAATCATGTAAAGGCGCTAGACAGTGAGCGAGTCAAAGCACTCGTGTTGGACTGGCTTTCGGGAACCAGTGGGAGTCTGAGCGATTTCGAGCAACTGGTTGCGAGCGAACCCCAAGGTGCGGAGGCAGCAGCCCTGGAATATGGTCGGCTCGACGAAAAGCTGGTGTTCCAGCCGATGAGTGAGGCAGAAATGGTTGAAAGCAGTTTGCAAGTGTTAGAGGAATATAAACGGACAGGCAATGGAGTGTCGCATGAGCGGGTTCGCGAGTGGCTCGATAGTTTGGGAAGCGAGCAGCCGCGCTCATGCCCCAAGTAACGTGGACTGAGGCAGCTTTAGCAGACATCCAACGGCATTACGAGACACTAGAGCTGATTGATGTGAATATTGCACTTCGAGCAGTCCAAGCGATTCGCCAAGCTGGAGATAGTTTAGAAATCTTTGCTCGACGAGGTGCGATCGTTCATGAAGCTGCAGGGTTGCGGAAGCTGCAAGTCACTTTCGGCAAAGCTGGATTTACAATGCACTACACAGTGATTGAGGATGAGGTCGTGATTTTAAGGGTGTACCACGGACGAGAAAGTTACCCGAATTAAAGCTGGTTTTGCAGATTTTGCCAACGCGCTAAACTGGCACTAGCCAAACATCCCATATTCAGCCCAGTAGAGGGGCTGCTTAACTTCCATTGGAGCGAAAACTTGATAGAAGCTGATAAAACTTGGATCACTGATTCTTCTCCTCTCTTAAGGAAGCTGGTTTCGTCTACGGCTAAGATTCCTGCTCCATCATCCAGCTGCTCAACTACATAATCTCTTACCTCAGCACACACCTGTTCCTCATCCCATATCGCTCTCCCTAACAAGTGCTGCAAACGATAGGGATTGGTGTATCCTACCTGTTCTGCCATTAGCAGCGCCATTCTTCCGTTCTACTGCACACAAGCAAAGCTTGAATATAGTCAAAAGCTCCCCCTTTGGCTTCAGAACGGGCAAAGTATTTGCCGATTCGTTGCTGGAATGACTTGAGATTATTGCTCCATGCACACAGAACTTCCAGTACCTGTCCGCTACGAAATAAGTTGAACTCCTCCTGCATCAGTACCATTCATGTTCACCCTTACCCCCCTCATTTTATCTACAACTGTAGTGCGGATAAAGCTACCTCACAGAAAATGCCTCGCTGAATCGGCGCGTAACTGGCTCAAGTAAGAAAGTCAAGATCGACTTTTTGCGAGTGACAATTTCTCCAGTCGCAGCCATACCCGGAGTGAGTTTTATATCTCGGTCCTGCACCTGAATCGAATGTTTGTCGAGCTTGATTCTAGTGGGGAACACCAAGCCTAAATCTTTCTCAACAGTTGCATTAGGACTGACCTGAACGACTGTCCCATCGATAGTGCCAAATTCTTGAAAGGGAAACGTTGCCAGCTTGACTTTGGCTTTCATTCCCTGATGAATCAAGCCAATATCTCGGTTGAGGACTTTGACTTCTAGCCACAGTTCTTCGTCTTGGGGAAGAATTGATAGCAACTCTTCAGCAGTCTGCACTGGTCCACTGGTTGCCTTGACACTGTAGACTATGCCATTAAACGGAGCTGTAATCGTTTCTTTTGCCCGCTGCTTTTTGGCTTGGGCAAGTTGGCCTGCCACAGTCGCGAGTTCCTCACGGCGTTTATTGAGTTCAGTGAGGATTTCCCGTTGACGTTCTGACCCGAGTCGGGCAGCAGCATGTTGAGCAGCTTGATAGGCTTGTTCAGCTTCCTGAATCACTTGCGCTTGCGCCGCTATATCTTGCTCTTGGGACGAGACTTTGTCTCGAGCATTCGTGATGCCGTCTTGAGCCTTGGTGCTTTCCGCTTGCGATTGAATGAGTTTGTCTTGTGCATCTAGATATTGCAGTTGAGGGAATGCACGGTTTTCTGGAGCGACCAGGATGCGTAGTCCTCGTTCCCTTGTAGCAGCATTGGCAAGGGTGCTGTTAGTTTTAGCCAGGATAATCTCGGCGTTGGCAAGATTTGTTCTGGCATCGGCGAGATTTTCTTGCATGCGAGTGAGGCGAACTCGGTCCTCATTAACTGCAGCAAGTTGACGCTTCGCTTCGGCAACGGCTTCCGCTTGCTGGGAGTCAAATTCCTGGAGACGAGCCATGAGGAGCTGATTTTGCAGACTTGTTCCAGCTATTGTGCGTCCAGTTCGCTCGGCTTCAAGACGCGCTAGGTCTTCACGAATTAACTTAGCGGAACTTTCCAGGCGGTCAACTTCTGTTTGCGGCAAGGCAGAGTCAAGCTCAACCAGAACATCTCCCTGTTTAACAAGTTGACCTTCTTTGACTTTGACAGCTCGAATGGTGCCGCCCTCGAGTGAGCGCATGGGTCGCACCTCAGCTGCCGGAATCAACTCACCGTTAGCCGTAGCCACTTCATCTACCTTGCTGAAGTTAGCCCAACCGATTGTCCCAACAACTACTAAACTTATACCGCCCGCTAAGAGCCGAGTGTATAGAGGTGGTAATTCTTGAACAGCCTTACCCAGTTCGTAGGAGAGGTCATCTTTTGGGTTGGTAAACTGCTGTCTAGTCTGGCGAGCTTGTACAGGGGAGGCAACTAGGGGAGATTTCATAATTTTCTCAGCCTTGAATAACTGTTAGTAACTTTAGGTTGTGGACTAAAAAAACTCATCGCTGCTACACAGAGACCTGCTGATGTTGATAGAGTGTGCGGTACACTCCTAGTTGCTGCAATAGTTGCGAGTGAGTTCCTGACTCGACGATCACACCCTTTTCCAGTACCAAAATCAGATCTGCTTGCTTCAGGGCTGCAAAGCGATGGGCAATCATAAACACAGTGCGGTTTTGGGAGACTCGCTGTAGGTTTTGTAAAACTTTTTGCTCAGTCTCACTATCTAAGGCACTTGTAGCTTCATCCAAAATCAAGATAGGCGCTTGGGAGAGGAAGAGACGAGACAGGGCAATGCGTTGCCGCTGACCGCCAGATAGGGCCGTGCCACGTTCTCCCACATTGGTTTCATAGCCTTGAGGTAACTCGCTGATGAAGTCATGAGCCATGGCTAATCGAGCTGCTTCCACAACTGCAAGAGCGGTAATATCTGGATTACCTAACGTGATATTTTCCCAAATCGAACCATTGAACAAGAAATCTTCCTGGAGAACGACACTGATTTGTTGGCGCAGGGAAGTCAGAGCGGCACTTTTAACATCAAAGCCATCGATGAGGATGCGACCTGATTCCAATTGGTAAAGTCGTTGCAACAGCTTGGAGAGGGTACTTTTACCAGAACCGCTGCGACCAACAATACCGACAAACATCCCCGGCTCGGCTTTGAAGGAAATCCCGCGCAGAATTGGTTCGGTGTTCGGTTGGTAGCGGAAGCAGACTTGATCAAAGGTCACTTGACCCTGTAAGGGTGGTAACACCAGACCAGTTCCCGCTTCCGCTTCCGGGGCGACGTTGAGGATATCACCAATCCGGTCTACAGAGAGCAGGACTTGCTGGATATCTTGCCAGAGCTGGACGAGGCGGAGGAGCGGACCTGTCACCCGACCTGCAAGCATTTGAAATGCAATCAGTTGACCAATGCTCAGCTTCTGATTAATCACCAGCATCGCTCCTACCCAGAGAATCAGCAGGCTAGAGAAGTTGGTGAGAAAGTTGCCCAGGTTACTACTAATATTAGAAGTGGTAGAAGCTTTGAAGCTGGTGCGAATGTAGCGAGCAAACAGACCTTCCCAGCGTTCGCGTGCCGTTTTCTCAGCCCCATGCGCTTTAACGGCATGAATTCCGGTCACTGTCTCGACTAAAAAAGATTGACTGTCAGCATTGCGGTTAAAGGTTTGATTCAACCAACCGCGTAAAATTGGGGTTGAGACCAGTGTCAGGAGCGCGAACAGCGGCAGTACAGCTAGACTGACCCAGGTCAACCGGATGCTGTAATAGAACATCACCCCCAGGTAAACGACGGCAAAGATGCTATCTAGAATCACGGTGAGCGCTGTCCCGGTAAGAAAGGAGCGAATATTTTCTAGCTCCTGGACTCGTGCCACCGTATCTCCAACCCGGCGAGACTCAAAATAAGCTAGGGGCAGCCGGATCAGGTGGCGAAACACCTGGGCTGATAAGCTCAGGTCAAGGCGACGCGCTGTGTGGGTAAAGACAAATAGTCGCAGGATGCCCAGAACCGCCTCAAACACCGAAACCGCCAAGAAAGCGAGCGCCATGACATCCAAAGTAGAGATGCTTTGCTGCACCATCACTTTATCGATGATCACCTGCGTAATCAGCGGTGTAGCTAGTCCCAACAGTTGTAGGATCGTCGAGACGACAAGCACTTCTCCTAGGAGCTTGCGGTATTGCCAGACAGCAGGTAAGAACCAACTCAGACCAAATTTTTCCGCTTTTTGCAGCGGTGCCACTTGCCAAAGTTGCCCGTCCCAAGCTGCCTCTACCATTGACCGGGGCACACTTTCACAAGTTTCACTGGGGTTGAGGGGGTTGGCAATCACCAGGCGATCGCCCCTGACGGCATAAACCACAATCCAGTGCGAGCGTTGCCAGTGCAGTAAGGCGGGAAATGATAGCTGCCGCAGGTCGTTACAACACGTTTGTAGTCGCCGCAGCTCTAGCCCCAACTTCTCTCCAGCTTCCACAACACTCTTAGGGCTTTGCCCCCGCAGTTGACGTTGCACCCAAGACAACTGAGTGGAGGTTTGCAAGTGTTGTGCCACCATTGTTAAACAGGCAGCAGCTGTGTTGAGACTACAGACAAAGGGATAACCGGAAACTGGATAAGACTCTGTCGGGCTTTGAGGCTGATAGCGGACTCTTTGGGATATCCAGAATTGCCTGAGTTCTGGTGCAGCTAATACAGTCTCAGACTCTAAATCCCACTGCAGGATCATCACATCTTTACTAGCCGCTCGCACTTTCCAGGAGTCGGAAAGTTCGAGCAAGTTGCCAAACCATTCCCCTGACTGCAAAATCAATGATTGACCTTGTTCTGGCACCAGTCGCACCCGACCTGTAATCACCAGAAATTGGCTATTTGGTGAATCTGTAGACCAGATTGTTTCTCCCAGGGTGTAACGACGAGTTTGGGCTTGATGTTTCAAACGCAGCTGCTGTTGGGGACTCAGCAAGCGCAGAGGTAGGTTCTCCCATATTGAGTCTGCAGATTTATCCTCTAACATCATGAGCTTACCTCCATCTTGACTTGCATTTTCTGGATTTTCGCTGTTAACCATTGTTCAAATAACTGCTCTTGCAGCTCCTGCTGCAGTTGACCTGCGAGTGATGCTGGCAGAAACTGCTCAACTTGGAATAAATACCAACGTCCTTCCAGTTCAATTGGTCCGACGAGATCGCCAGGATGAGCCGCATCCATAGCCGCTCTGACAACATCGGGCATGTTTCCTCGACTTACGGGTCCCATCATGCCATTGACAATTCGGTCATCCGCCAAGGAATACTCTTGGGCGAGTTGCTCAAATCTGGTTCCCTCTTCAATTTGGCTTTGCAGTTCCAGAGCCAGTTCCCGCTGGGCTACGACGATCCGAGAGAGGATCACTTTATCTAAAAATAGTTTTTGTTCAATAAAATATGTTGTGAGTTTTGGCTCTGTCACCAAAGTTTTGAGCTTGGCCAACTTAAAGCCACGAACGACTTGATTGTGGAAAGTCGCATAATCCATTCCATTGCTGGCGAGCCATTCCTGAAACTTGTTCGGGTTGGTTAGCTGCTGCTCTAAACGAAACTCAATCACTTGTTGCTCGACCAATGCTGGGTCAATGTCAAGACCTGGGTAGTCTTGCAGTTCTCGCTCTAGAGTATACTGACGCAAAATCTCTCCAATGAAAGGCTGAAGCTTGCCAGAGGATTGCAGATGCTTTAATGCTTGGACAACCGAAATCGGCTGTTGATCAACTGTTAACAATAAATTGGAATTCATCACTTCACTCTCCTAAACTGAGGTTGCCTGACTTAACTGCCGATGAAAGGTTGTGTGAGTTCATGAGTGATTTCTCCTGGAGTGAAAGCGTTCATATTTTTCGCCGTTTGATTAATTGCAGAATCTTAGATTCCTTTGTTTCACACGTTGACCTCTACTTTTTTATGCACTGCACCTAGTTGAGACGAAAAATTGCGACAAAAACAGGTTGTGTTGCCAAAATTTGTTAAGGACAGAAAACTCCTTTGGGCTACTGATTGCATAAACGATCGCCCCTGGGAACTCAGCCAGGAGCGGTCACTCTTGCCGTGCAACTGTTGGTTAAAACAGACAAGTTGAACAGTTTGGTTAAACGTGCGAACTAAGCAAACGTGACCGGACCAAATACATCCGGTGTGTCATTAGGAACATTGGCTGCCTGAGCCGCCTGGTTGCCAGAGAAGCTCGATCCAGTCACCGTGACGCTACCTGAACTTAAAGAAAGCAGAATTGCACCGCCTTTGTAGTTGGTGCTGTTGTTGTTGAAGGCGCTGGTTGCGATAGTTGCCGTGCCATTGTCAAACAGCGCCCCGCCGCCAACCAGCGAGGTGTTCTGACTGAAGGTAGTGCCCGTTACATTCAGGGTACCGGAATTGGAGATACCGCCACCTAATCCGTTGGGGCTGGCGTTCGCGATAAAGGACCCGCCAGTAATCGTAGCGGTGCCCCCGATATTCTCCAGTCCAGCCCCGTTACCGCCACTGTTGCCACTGACGGTGGTGGCGGCAAGAATCAGCGTGCCCATGTTGTTGAAAATGCCAGCGCCCCCCAGATCGGCTGTGCCACCCGTTACGATGTCGTTACTCAGCGCCAGCGTACCCTGGTTGTAGATATCCCCGCCAAAGTTGTTGTAGCCGCTGACGCCATTGGTGATGGTCAACCCGGAAATGCTGACGTTGGTTCCTGCCGCAACATTAAAGTCACGGGACTTATGGTTAGCATCGATCGTCAGTTGAGTCGCTCCCGGTCCCTGGATGTTGAGGCTCTTGTTGATTGCTAGTTCGCCCTGCCTGAGAACGATCGTGCCCTTGGCGAGGGTGGGCGCAAAGATAATCGTCTCGCCCGATATCCCTCCATTAATTGCATTCCGCAGCGACAGGTGCCCCGCGCTGAAGTTGCCGTCGTTAGTATCTTGCAGGGTATCAACAGTGGCGGTAAAGCTGCCAAAGGTATCGTTGTTGTTGCTTGGCGTGCCGTTCGAGGCAGACGAGACATTGCCGGAGAAGGTCAGCCCTAACGCTGTAGCGGTCGCACCGTGGGCACTATCGACAGAGATTGCTGCCCCTAAAGCCGCTTTGTTGTTGGTGAAGCTGCTGTTCGTGACATTCAGCGTACTGGTGTTGTTGTTGACGATTGCCGCCCCAGCGCCACCCACAACGCTGTTGCCAGTAAAGCTGCTGCCCGTGACCGTCAGTTTCCCATTCCCCGCATTGACGAGCGCCCCGCCGACGCCACCCGGTACAGCGCTGTTGTTGGTAAAGGTGCTGTTAGTGATAGCCACAGTGCCATTTACGCATTCGACCGCGCCGCCGTTGACAGCGCTGTTGCCGGTGAAGCTACTGTTGGTGATAGTGGCGGTACCCAGATCGAAAATAGCACCGCCTGCACTGGTGGGGGCAGTGTTGTTGGTAAAAGTGTCGCCATTGGCGGTCAACGTGCCATTGTTGAAAATGCCGCCACCATTTTGGTTCACCCTGTTGTTTAGCAGCGTGCTGTTGTTCAGCGTCAACGTGCCATTGTTGAGGATGCCGCCTCCATTATTAGTGGCGCTGAATCCGTTAGCAATCGTCAGCCCTGAGATCGTGGTCTTAGCGCCTGCTTCAATGGTGAAATCTTGCAGCTTGTTGTTGCCGCTAATGGTGAGAACATTGGCACCTGTACCATTGATGGTCAGGTTCTTCGCGGTAATATCGAGGGCTGCGGAAGTCAGCGTAATCGTGTGAGCACCGTTTCCTAGATTAAAGTTGATCGTATCAACAGCAGTGGGAGTTTTGGCACTGTCGGTATTAGCATTGAGAATTGCCTGTCGTAAGGAACCCACGCCACTGTCATTGGTGTTGGTGACGGTGAAGGTGTGAGTCGATTGGCTGGCTCCCTGTGGCAATTGCATTGCCAAATTAAGCGGAGACGTTTGCTGATTTGAGGTTGTGAGCGGATGGCTCGTGTTCAGTGAGTTTCCCATTGTCAGGGAGGTTCCGTGGTTGGAAGGTTGTGTGAGTGTCATGGTTGATTTCTCGTGGGTTGAGCGTTCATATTTTTCGCCGTTTGATTAATTGCAGATGCTCATATTCCTTCGTTTCACACGTTGACCTCTACTTTTTTATGCACTGCACCGGGCTGAGAGGATGTCTGAGAAGTATAGAATTTAACTCTTGTGCATTGAGAGACAACAGGAGTTATGAAGCGGAAGCTGTATCCTACTGACCTGACGGAGAAACAAATGGTTGATTCTGGCACCACTCATTCCCACAGCCAAAACCGGAGGTCGTCCCCGCCGCGTGAATCTGCGAGAAGTGCTGAAGGCAATCTTCTATATTCTTTGCGGAGGTTGCGCTTGGCGTATGCTGCCCCATGATTTCCCAGCTGGGAAAACGGTCTATCATTATTTCCGCGCTTTGGCGTACTGGTGGGGTGTGGCAGCAGATAAATCAAGCTTTACGGGAGAAAGTCCGCTCCTATGCTGGACGACAACCGACTCCAAGTGCTGCCATAGTTGACAGCCAGTCGGTCAAGACGACTGAAGTAGCTCAGGAGGTTGGCTATGACGGAGCTAAGCTGGTTAAAGGTCACAAACGGCATCTGCGCGTCAATACTCTAGGACTATTGCTGCAAGTAGTAGTCAGTGCTGCCAATAGAAGCGAAAAAGCTGGAGCACTACTGCTCCTTGAGAAAATTGTTGGTCAGTTTCCACGCCTAATTAAGCTGTTTGCAGATCCAGGTTATGACGGTGACGGTAAAGACTTCAAGCAGAAAGTCAAAGATGACCACAATTTAGAGTTGGAAGTGGTTAAGCGGAAACTCACCAAGGGATTTCAAGTCCTGCCTTGGCGGTGGATAATCGAGCGCACTTTGGCATGGCTTGTGCGATGTCGACGACTGACGATTGATTATGCAGCTTTGCCTGCTACTGCCGAAGCCTTTATTTATACTGCTATGGTTCGACTTATGGTAAGACTATTAGCGTAGCTATTTATACTTCTCAGACATCCTCTAAACTATCTAATTCTTGTGCCACTAGCAAAATCTTGCGATCGATTTGCAGGCTTTTCGGCAAAAGCAATCCCAGAGTGAATACAATCAAAGCTAGACGCATTTGGTTTGCAGCCTGAAAATTCCGATCACTCAGCAGATTGAATGTACTCGCCCGCCCATTTCATCTAGCCAAAACAAGGGTTGGGAAAACATGTAGCCTCTCGCATCGTTAGGTATTCGCCCCGCAGTCACTAAGCTTTCTGATCGAGTTGAATTGCTCGTTCTAAGGCAGCTTTCTCTCTAGCTCTACGAGCGTAAGGTTTTAATTGGGCAGAATTCCAGCCACTAATAATACTTAAATCCTCTAAACTGATCCCCCTCATCAACATTTCTACACACCATGTCTGCCGCGATTGGTCAAGCGTTGGCGGTTGACCAGTTGGCGTCAATAACCCTGCCGTTA
This sequence comes from Chroococcidiopsidaceae cyanobacterium CP_BM_RX_35, assembly GCA_019242465.1. The sequence continues at coordinate 12,198 of JAFAVL010000275.1, forward strand.
ATGTTTGCCAGCGCGAACGTAACTCTACCACTGACAAAGGTTGACCAGCATCATCAAGTAATAATGCTGGTCGGTTATCTCTGCGGCTTTTGAGCCATTGACTCAAGGGATTGCGAGTATGGGAACCATAGCGCTTGCCTAGAATCCATTGGTTAAGTGGTACCTGTCTCACTGCACCTTGGACCAGCGGTAGCGTGCTGCTAGAGCCGCTGAGAGCGAAACGCTGAGATACTTGTAATAGGTGTTGGTGAACGTTACTCAGGAAGTGAGATCGCTCTAAAGCAACAATTTCTTCTGGAAAAAGACCAGCCCCAAACAAAATGTAGACCATGGCATAATCTCGTAGCCCCTTTTTCTTAGCTCGTTCCAGAATTGAGTGAACTAAACTTGCTGGCAAATCAGCTACCTGTTCCTTTGCTTGTAGGCTGGCAGAACTTTCTGGAGCTATTAGCAATGGCGATCCAGATCCTGGTAAAAACAAGGCTACCAAACTCTCTAAAAAATCAGCTCGGTCCTTCCAAAGCTCATGAAACTCACTGGTAAACTCGACCACGGCATATCCCAACAACATGCAGTTGAGTAAACTTGCAAGCTTTTCTGCTGGTAGATGGGTGGGCAACTGTCTTCCCTGAATGACGTTTGCCAAATACTGGGCAACATAACAATTAGCTTGAGTTAATCCTCGCCCCAATGCCTGACGGGTTTCTACTGGATACTGACCTGCCTCTCCGACTACGGACCGCACAAATTCTGGAACTCTTTCTAGAGCCTGTAAACGACCACTGGCATAGTC
>JAFAVL010000310.1 GCA_019242465.1 Chroococcidiopsidaceae cyanobacterium CP_BM_RX_35
CTCCTTTGGTTAGCGTATCCCTAATGCTTCCTCAATATCTTTCAAGATAATATCTGTTAAAATTTTTTTCGTATACCGACAATAAAGGGTTTCAGCAGTCCGAAAAGACCCATTTTCGAAGTACTTATTAGCAGGAGCACCTCCACCACAGAGGGAAAAGTATTGACAGGTCTGTTGACACAAGCTTACACCAGATTGGATATCATCATTGATACGCTTAAATTTATCCGATTCAAAAACAGATGCAAAAGTATTCTGTAAGATGTTGCCCAAAATAAAGTCGCCATAAGTAGAACTTTTCATGGGTAAAAGCTCTGGGGAGAAAGTCGAAAAATCACCATTATATGCAATGTTAATCATCGTAAAAGGAGTACATTGCCCTTTGAGAACATCTCTCTCTCTCAAAATGAGTTCTCTTGTCTGTTCAAATTCTCTAACTTTTAATAAGTTGCCCGTCCCCTTTACCAATTCGTAAAACCGCGTCATAAAGAAACGGTATCGTTCTTCCATTCCAGATTTGTTAAGGGAAGACGACTTGTGGACTCCTTCTAATTCTTCAATATTAAAACATACATATGGAATTTGATGGTTGAGAAAGAAATTGAAGATTTCATCCGGATAATCCAGTGAATTCTCAGTCAGAACAGCAATAATACTAAAAGCTATATCATTTTTTTGTAAGAGAGCTATTCCTCTCATGGTGCTAGCATGAGTTCCTGCACCTTTTCTCGTTTTACGATGAGTGTCATGAATAAAGGCAGGACCGTCAAGGCTAACACCTATTTTGACCTTATTCTGCTTTATGAAATCACACCATGCTTGATTGATAAGAGTTCCATTAGTTTGGATAGAATGAAGAATAGTGAAAGGGCTTGAATTTAGTTCATCATTTAGCTGATTTACCTTATCAAAAGCAAGTTTATAAAATGAGATTGGCACAGTGAGAGGTTCGCCAGAATGCCAGACAATTGTAAATTCTCTATCAATTAAATTATTAGTTGAAAAAATATCTTTAAAAATAGGCTCTAGTAAATCAAGGGAGAACTGATGTTGTAATCGGCGGTCTGGTAAGTAGCAGTAATCGCAGTCTAAATTACAGAAACTTGTTGGTTGAATTACAACGAGTTTCAGTGGACCAGTTTCAAAATTTGACGAAGAGGAGTTTACTGGATTTTTGTGCCAACTTATCATGACTTTTACTAGTAAGATTTGCAAGAAATATTCTTAATAATTGTGCCAAGAATTTCTCCAATTGTTCCAGTTGTACCATTGAGTTAGAAAAATCTCGTCTTTTTTAGCCTTCAAGCAATTTTGTAATGATGCATTATTTAATTCACTATCATTTTGTTGCTGTTCAATTAATTCTAGTTTTTCTCTAACTTTGGATAGCCGCTCCTGTAGAGTTTGGCTTGAAATATCTTTAGTCTCAACCGCGAGTGTCTTAGTCGATTTATAGCTAAAAATAGCAGTTACGGCTGCCGCTATAAATGCTGTCAAAATCTTTGAAAAATTGTACCTTGTGTTCATTTGGAAGGATTCCTCTAACTATTGCTGCAATAATTTTTTTTAGGAGGCTCTGGAGTTTTCGGAGGAGAAGGGTTAGGAGGCTCTGGAGTTTTCGGAGGAGAAGGGCAGGTGTCAGTATTACACCAGGGATTGTTGTTCCACGAAGCTTGTAGCGAACTTTCGTCCTTATTGTCATTTATAGAATGTAAGGATGTAATATAATTAGAGTTTGAAGTTGCTTGTTGCTCTCGAATTCTTAAATGTTCCCTAACATTTGCTAGGCGACCAGCTATCGTTTGCTCTGACAAAGGGTTATTCTTAACTGCTAGTGCTTTGGACGAGCCAACACCGAAGATGGTTGCTATGAGTGCTACTATAACTGTGATGGGAGTATTCATAGAGTTAAGCTTTAAGCCTATAGTAAGTATTTTAAATTAAAGTTATCTAATCTGTAAACAAGGTAAATTGAAAACTTTCCAGAAAATCAAGATTTTTTAATGTTCTTTAACAAAAAACCGCAAAACAAGGCTGTACTTTTGCTTGATGTCAGCTTCACTCTCTTGAACTTACTACAAGTCTTATATCATCTGTTATCTAGCTTTAGGGAAGTTGTTACGCTTCCCTTGAGCTATTATGCTCCTAGAGCTTTGTCCCAATCTAACTGATGACTTAAACCATACTTAATAAAGTCCTCTGTTTTAGCTGTATCATTCTTACCAAAAATACCCAAGCTATAAGGGTTTTCTTGCAGCCGTTGTCTGACTAATTCCTGCTCAAACTGGCTCACTTCTTCTCTAGGCTGATCCGTTTTAAAAAAATCTACAACTAAAACAGTTCTTTCACGGTCAGTATAATTATGTGGACAATGAGGATAACTGTGATCTAAAACCATAAATTCGCCTTCATGCCAGTAAAGCTTGTCACGGCATATTTTCATCGCTATATCACCTTCAGGCACAATCAATCCTAAATAACCGCGATTCATGTGTGGATTATAATTCACATGCAGTTTGACATCCAATCCTGGAAGAAATGTCCCAAAATACACATTTCGGATGATATTATCATTGAGTGAATTTGTTTTTTCGATTACTTTAGTTAACGCTGGAAAATATCGTTTTCTTAATTCAAGTGCTTTTTCTAGAACATTCTGTAACTCATACTGAGGATATTGAATGTGATGTACCTGAACATATTGTTCAATAAACATTCCTTGAAATAACACCCCAAAAGCACTATATCTCGACTTGCCTTTAGTCTTAATCGTTTTACTTTGAGGACCCATGACATCAAAGGCAAACTGCATCTCTTCCTGAGAGGCGTTCTGCCTAAATGATGTAAATTCATCTCGAATAACTTGCCAGTCCTCTTGAAGGATGTTCAGAAAAGGAAACTGTTCTGGGTCTAAATGATACTCGTTAAACCGTTCCATCGCTTTTTCCTCAAAAACAAGACTAAACTCAACCCGCTATAATCTCATTCTAGAATTTTTACGTTATGCAGCCCGAGAAAGAACTGGTCTTACTGAATTTACAGGAGGCGATGTGTCCGAAACTCTAGTTCTGGATAGACTGATCAAAAACGTCCGCGTGGTTCGTCCAAATCAACTCGGTGTCGAGCGCCTAGATTTGGGAATTAAGGATGGTAGATTCACCCAAATTTCCCCGGAAATCAACTTTGACCAAGCTCAAGAGGTATTCGACGCTCAGAACCTGCTAGGCTTTCCAGGGGTGGTTTATGCCCACATGCACATTGGCATCTATCAACCCCTCGACCAAGACGCGATCGCTGAAAGCAAAGCCGCCGCAATGGGAGGAGTAACGACCAGCCTGAACTACATCCGCACGGGTCAGTATTATCTGAATAAAGGTGGCTCTTATCAGGAGTTTTTCCCAGAGGTGCTTGCCTTATCAGAAGGTAACTTTTTTGTAGATTATGGCTATCATGTCGCACCGATTAGCTCTCAGCATATCGGCGAAATGCAATGGTTGTTTGAGCAGCATGGAGTCGCTTCATTCAAAATTTTTATGTTCTACGGGGGCTATGGTCTTCATGGTCTTTCCGATCATCAGAATCTATTTCTGATGATTAACAAAGAAGAGCGCTATGACTTTGCCCACTTTGAATTCGTTATGCGGGGCTTGTCTCAGCTGAGGCAACATTACCCCACCCTACAGGATACGATCAGCCTGAGTTTGCACTGTGAAGTCGCCGACATTCTGAATGCTTACACCAAAATTGTGCAGCAATCGACCCTCACTGGACTCAGTGCATATAGCGCCGCTCGTCCTCCCCATTCAGAGGGGTTAGCCATTTGTATTGCATCTTATCTCGCTCACGAAACGAACTGTGTCAACATTAATCTGCTCCATCTCAGTTCTCGCAAAGCCATAGAAGCGGCTCTAATGATGCAAACAGCATTTCCCCACATCAACTTCAGGCGAGAAGTCACAGTGGGTCATCTCCTGCTTGATGTAGAAACTCCCACAGGTAAATGGGCAAAAGTTAATCCCCCAATTCGACCTCGATCGGATGTTGAGTATCTGTGGAATGCCGTGATGCAAAATCAGGTGGATTGGATTGTCAGCGATCATGCCTGCTGTTCTGCGGAGAAAAAAACCAGCCTCCAGGAGCCGGACAATATTTGGCTGGCTAAGGCTGGCTTTGGGGGTACAGAATATCTACTCTCAGCGATTGTCAGCGAAGGGAGCAAGCGGGGCATGTCCTACAACCACATGGCAAGGTTACTGTGTTGGAATCCCGCACAAAGATTTGGTCTTTTGCAAAAGGGCGATATCGCGCTTGGGTATGATGCTGATCTGGTGTTGGTAGATCCGAATGAAACGTTTATTGTTCGTGCTGCTGAATCCGCATCTCAACAAGGGTATACCCCCTTTGAGGGAAAAGAGTTAACGGGACGGGTTAAGCATACATTCTTGCGCGGGAACTTGATTTACAATCGGGGGCAGGTATTGGGTTCACCCCAGGGACGTTATTTGAAGCGAGCGCAGGGATTGAACTAATACAACGCTAACGCCTCCACGCCAACCAATAAGAGGCAAGTTTCTTGAAAGTTTGTAAACGTCTAATACTAGACTTATCTGCTGCTTTACGGATGGCTTCAGCCTGCGTAGGATAAGGGTGAATCGTCTTAGAGATAGCTCCAAGACCCAAATTGTTAGTCATTGCCAAAGTGATTTCGCCGATCATCTCTCCAGCATGACGAGCCACAATCGTCGCTCCTAGAATCTTGTCGGTTTCCTTTTTAACAAACATTTTGACAAATCCATCTGTCTCACCATCGATCATGGCTCGATCCACTTTTTCAAGTGAAATGCAGAAAGTATCGACCTCAATGCCTTGCTCCTGAGCCTCTTGAGGGTACATACCAACATGCGCCACTTCTGGGTCAGTATAAGTACACCAGGGCATTGTCAGAGAACTAAGTTTTTTGCGTCCTATCCCAAACACTGAGAACAGCGCATTTTGAATCACAATTCGGGCAGCAGCATCGGCAGCGTGAGTAAACTTCCACTTCATACAAACATCGCCAACAGCATAGATGCGAGGATTGGTTGTCTGTAGATAGTCATTAATAATTACTCCTTGCTTTTGGTTATACTTCACTCCTACTGTCTCTAGATTTAAGCCTTCGACATTTGGCGATCGCCCTGCCCCTACTAGAATTTCGTCCACAGTTGCCGTATTTTCCTGACCATTAGCTTCGTAGTAGATAACTTTTTCCGCCCCTTCGCATTCAACACGTTTAATCTTGGTGAGAAGCAGTAGCTGGATACCCTCACGCACAAAAGCTGCTTGCACAATCTCTGCAGCTGCTGCATCTTCGCGCTCAAGTAGGCGGGCACCTTTTTGGAATAACACCACTTTTGAACCTAGCCGCTGAAAGGTTTGAGCAAGTTCACAGCCAATGTAGCCCCCACCAATGACAGCGAGACGTTTCGGGCACTCTGTTAGGGAAAATACTGTTTCATTAGTCAGATAGCCTGCCTCCTCCAACCCCTCAATCAGCAGATGAGCCGGGCTTGAACCTGTGGCGATCGCTGCTCTTTTGAAGCGCAACGTTTTATCTGCCACTTCTACAGTGTTAGAGCTGGAGAAACGAGCATCCCCAAAAAATATGTCCACACCAAACTCTTGTTGAAATCTCTTGGCAGAATCATGAGGGCTAATTTCTGCTCGTATTTGCCGTAGCCGCTCCATCACCGCAGGAAAATCAATTTTGACATCGCTAGGTGTGCCAATTCCAAATCGTCCAGCAGAGCGAATATCTGCAACTGCGCGAGCCGAGCGAATCATTGCTTTGGAAGGCACACAACCTACGTTCGTGCAATCTCCACCCATCAAATGCTTTTCAACTAAAGCTACCTTGGCACCCAACATGCCTGCCCCTGCTGCCGTCACTAAGCCAGCCGTACCTGCTCCAATCACCACAAGGTTATAACAGGTTACGGGTTCAGGGTTGACCCAATTTGCGGGATGAAGATTATCGACCAATGTCTGGTTATACCGATCCATTGGTGGAACGATGACTGGCTCAATGGCTGACTGCTTCATAGATCCTGCTTCTTTTGGCTTCTCGTGTCAGTGAACAAAACAGCTTAGTGAAATTGTTAGAATAACGAAAATTGTCAAAGTCTTCTTCACTATACTTATCGAATCCTGATCTGCGAATTGCTCTTTTCACTTACTCCACTAAACCGCGGGGCAGTGTTGTCCACACTCTTGAGTTGGCAGAGGCTTTACAGGATTTGGGACAGCAGGTGTGTGTCTATGCTTTAGATAAAGATGGTGCTGGTTTTTATCGTCCGCTTCGTTGTGCTTATGAGTTGGTACCAGCTCAACCTGTAACTGGCGGGATTGATGCCTTAATTGAGCAACGGATTCAGGAGTTTGTCGAGTACCTAAGTCAGGTTGAACAAATTTATGACTGTTACCATGCTCAGGACTGCATTAGCGCTAATGCCATTGCCGCTCTTAAACAAAAACACCAAATCCCCCACTTCATCCGTACCGTTCACCATATTGAAGACTTTAACAGCCCCTACCTCCAGGACTGTCAGGAAAAGTCAATCCGGTACCCAGATCTTTGCTTGTGCGTCAGTTCTCAATGGCAAGCAGAACTACAGGAGCAATATCAGATCAGGGCACCCAGAGTTACAAATGGTGTTAACACTCAGCAGTTCTCGCCTCATAGGGATGGTTCTGAGACTGCCCTCAAGCAGCAACTCAGTCTGGAGGGTTGGCCAATTTACCTGACCATTGGCGGAATTGAGCCGCGCAAAAACTCGCTTGTTCTCTTGCAAGCCTTTAGAGAGGTGTTGGCACAGTATCCTCAAGCGCAGTTGATTATCGCTGGGGGTGCCACCCTATTCGACTACCAAGCCTACCAAGAGGAGTTTTTCGCTGCCGCCCAGATAGCTGAAGTGCCAATTGGCAAGTCGCTGCTTTTGCCAGGTACGATCCCTGACAATCAATTGCCAGCACTCTACCGCCTGAGTAATGCGTTTGTATTTCCCTCACTCAAAGAAGGCTGGGGACTTGTCGTGCTAGAGGCAATGGCTTCTGGGGTACCAGTAGTTACGTCGAATATACCCCCGTTTACTGAGTTTTTATCCGCTGCCGATGCCCTACTAGTAGATCCTTACTCTGTCAGTGCGATCACGCTAGCCATGAAGACTATCATCCAGACTGCTGTCGCTCAGCCGTTGAGACAACAGGGCTTAGCAGTGTGCGATCGCTATACTTGGAGACAAGCAGCCGAACAGCACCTCATCCAGTATCGTCAGCTCGTACAATCTCGTGCTTAAAAGTTTGTAAACATCATTTCAGCTACAGATACAATCCCAACATACCCTAGGTTCAAGTGTATCCCTGCTGCATCCCATGTAGTAAAAATAAATACTGCAACTGCCACAAGAGCAAGTAAAACCTGAATCAATTTCCCAACTAGCGAACCTACGACAATCCCCACACCAGCTTGCAGTGACAACTTTGCTCTCTCAGCCAACTCCAACTCCCGTCGATAGAGAAACTCTCCAGCAATTGCTCCAACTAGTGGTCCCACTATGATACCTATCAGTGGTCCACCAAACGTCAGCACAGGCAAGAACCCAAAAACTCCAAGCAGTAAACCCACTACTGCACCAATTTGTCCCCACTTACTGGCTCCAAACTGTTTTGCACCCCAAAAGCTAGCTAAAAAATCAATGCCAAAGTTGAGTAGTAGAACAACGATAGTGAATCCCAATGCTAAATAAACACTACTAAAGCCTTGAGTTGCTCCCCAAATCACAATACCGACTAACACTAAAATTGTTCCAGGAAAACCTGGGAAGATAGACCCAATCACGCCTACTACCATGACGGCGACTAATATCCAGTAAAGAATCGTTGCATCCATAAAATATAAATACCTGCTAATCTGTTAGAAATGATAGCTTGCAACGGTTTTTAGGATGTAGCTCCTACCGCACAACTATGCCGGAAATCCATTTCCAAGTAGAATGGCCTGATGGTTTGCAGTCAACCTGCTACTCTCCTTCCCTAATAGTGCAAGACTATTTTGAAGCAGGCAAGGAATATTCCCTAGCCGATTTCGTTGAGCGCAGTCGTACTTCACTTCAGATTGCTAGCGATCGGGTTTACGCGAAATACGGGATGCCTTGTAGCAGAGCGCAGGCACAACTTCAACAAATCGAAGCAATGAGTACAGCTTATTATCACTTAAGTGAGCCCAGAGTGCGTCTGCTTAAATTTGTCGCGTAAGTTCCTTAACGACCCAAGCTCGGAATGCCTTGATTGCCTTGTTTCTTCCCTCAACTCGACTTTGGGCAAAATACTGGGGAATTACGTTTGAAATGGAGATAGTCGGAAAATTTAAACTGGTGTCAGACTCAACATACTTGTGCTCGCGCAGCACATAGATCCGTAAAGCCTGATCGTTGTACAGCCAAAGTTCAGGTATGCCTAAGGCTTCATAGCCTCTCTTTTTGAGCTGAGAATCAGTGGTATAGTCAATCTCAATTGCTAGGTCAGGCGGTGGGTCTGTACTCAGATCTATCCTGTCTTTGCCACGAATTATCGCCTCATTCTGAATATAAAAGCATGCATCCGGTTCTACCCCAATTGCCGCAATTTGTTGCTTAAAAGTGCTTGAACCTAGACTGCGAAACTCGATATCAAGCTCCTCCAGTAAAACCTTGACCAAGTCCCCAATTATTTCTTTTCTGTCTTCGTGCCCTGGTAGCGGCACCATAATCTCAAGCGTTCCTCTGTAATAGGCAAGGCGATGTGATGGATGATGTCCTAACTCCTCTAAAATCTGCTCGAACTCGCTCCAGCCGATATCCCGCAGTATTACACGCTCTCCTGGTTGGACATCTATTTGATTGAGTTGTAGTTTCATTTCCATCCCTACTTATCACTCAAAATCATTATTGAATTAAAACACAACTAAGACTAGGTAGCTGAGCTGTCAATCGCCGCAATACATTCAATTTCTACTAACACATCCTTGGGCAGACGTGATACTTCAACACAGGCGCGGGCGGGAGCTGTCGCTGCATCAAAATATTGCGCGTAAATAGCATTCATCGCCGCAAAGTCATTTATATCTGCCAGAAATACAGTCGTTTTGACAACATCTTGTAACTTTGCTCCAGCAGCAGTGAGAATAGCCTTAACATTAGCCATAACCTGCTCCGTCTGCTGCGCCACGTCTTTTTCGCCCACAACCTCACCAGTGCTGGGGTCAAGAGCAATTTGACCAGCCACAAAAACCATTTGACCACTACTGACGATCGCTTGGTTATATGGTCCTACTGGTGCTGGTGCTAAATCTGTGCGAATCACCTGATGCGTCATTCTAGTTCTTCACCTGAGTAAGTACCGACGACTTTAAGATAACAGCGGTTGCAGACCGTAGTGTCGGTAGCGCCAATAATCCCGGAGAACGCGGTCGTGGTCAAAGCACAACTCAGCTGGAACTCGCCAAGATTCAAAAACTCCCAACCCCTTAGCATCATCCCCTGCCTTGGGTTCTCCTGTCGCAGTTGCCAGAAACACAACGCTGAGGGTGTGCTGGCGGGGATCGCGGTTGGGGTCAGAATATACCTGGAATTGTGAAACCAACTCCACCTTTAGGCCTGTCTCTTCCTCGGCTTCCCGCTGCGCTGCAGCTTCAGCTGATTCCCCATAATCGATAAAACCACCCGGAATTGCCCAACCTAGAGGTGGATTTTTGCGATCAATCAACACAATCGGTCGGTTTGGTCGGTCAATCAATTCGATGATGATATCGACTGTAGGAGCAGGATTTCGGTGAGCCATGATTATTTCTCCTCTACTTCTGGCAGGTTTCAAAGCCGTCCCTAGTATGTTAAGTTTTTTGACTGCCTCCTCTTTTTCAGATTACTTATGCCTTTTCTTAGATCTAGTGGCGTTTTGCTGCATCCCACTTCCTTGCCTAGTAACTTTGGTATTGGTGACTTGGGCTTAGAAGCCTATCGCTTTGTTGATTTTTTAGCGCAAAGCGCTCAACAGTTGTGGCAAGTATTACCCCTAGGACCGACGGGGTATGGTAATTCTCCCTATCTAGCTTATTCGGCAATGGCTGGTAACCCACTGCTGATTAGCCCAGAACGACTACGAGATGAGGGGTTATTAACCGATGAGGACTTTGCCAATCTACCAGAGTTTCCTGTAGAAAAGGTGGACTACGAGCAGGTTGTGCAAACTAAGCTGCCCTTGCTCAAGCAAGCCTGCAAGAACTTCGAGGTCAACGCTTCGCCATTGCTGCAAACGGAATTTGCAGGTTTTTGTGAGGCTAAAGCTTATTGGCTGGATGACTATGCGTTGTTTATGGCGCTCAAAGACACTCATGGCGGGTCAAGTTGGCATACTTGGGAGCGTGAAATCGTCCAATGCCAACCAGAAGCTCTAGAGCAATGGCGGCAACAACTGGAGCGAGAAATTTTTTACTACAAATACATCCAGTTCGAGTTCTTCCGCCAGTGGTCAGAACTCAAGCGCTATGCCAACATGCGCGGCGTTCAAATCATTGGTGATATCCCCATCTATGTTGCTCATGATAGTGCTGATGTCTGGGCACATCCAGAAATCTTTTGCTTAGATCAACAAACAGGTATTCCAGACTTAATAGCTGGGGTACCACCAGACTACTTCAGCGCTACTGGTCAGTTGTGGGGTAACCCTGTTTATAACTGGGAACAATTGCAGCAAAACGATTTTAAATGGTGGGTCCAGCGCTTCCATGCCATGCTCGAATACATAGACATTATCCGAATCGACCACTTCCGGGGATTCCAGGCTTTCTGGGCAGTTCCCGGTGGAGAAACTACTGCCATAAATGGTGAGTGGATTGAAGCCCCCGGAGAGGCGCTGTTTCAAGTCCTAAATCAGCAGCTAGGTAAGCTACCTGTCTTAGCAGAGGATTTAGGCACAATCACCCCAGAGGTAGATGCGCTACGAGATCAGTTCGAGTTTCCTGGCATGAAGATCTTGCAGTTTGGCTTTGGTTCAGACATTGCCAATCCTTACTTGCCCTTCAATTACCAACGCAATTGTGTTGTGTATACTGGAACCCACGATAATGACACATCCATCGGCTGGTTCAATCAGCTGTCAGCGCAGGAAAAGGAAGCTGTTTTAAGTTATTTGGGTTCTACCAGTTCAGAAGGCATCCACTGGGATTTAATCCGGTTAGCTCTGAGTTCTGTGGGGAATCAGGCAATTATTCCACTGCAAGATATTCTGGGACTGGGAAACTCTTCCCGCATGAATGTTCCGAGTCGCGCTGAAGGGAATTGGGAGTGGCGGTATCAGCCTGGTGCCCTAACAGAGGAGCTGCGCGATCGCCTCCAAGCTCTAACCACGACATATGGGAGGGCACCGCAGTAGAGCTTTTAAATCTTCGGATTGCTGGCAAAGGTCACTTGTTGGACTTCACCAGGGTTTCCCATTTTTCGGGCTTTCTCTTGATTGAGGCTTAGTAGCACTCCACCCGCATTACCAGCTCGGACTGTTAGTTGCTCTTGTGCCACCCAAGTGCGTTGAGTCCCTTCAGGTAGAACGCCCTCAAACTGAGTTTTTCCATCCACTACTACCTGAATCCAAGACTGTGCCTGTAAGGTAACACCAATCCGAACTTGTTTATTCGTTGCGGTGGCGTTGTCAGGAGAAGCACTGACAAATTCTGGCTGATCTACATGCTTGACAATCGCTTGACCCTGCTGTGGAGCAGAATGAAAATCTGACCTTTGCGGGGTCTGGCTATCATTCACTTGGAGTTCGGAACGGCTCAAGATATTAGACAAGCCACTAATAGCACAGACAATAACTAATACGTAGAGTAAGTAAAGATGAATCGGTCGTAGCTGAGCCTTTTGTGTTCTCCAGGAAGGTTTAAGGAGGCGTAGGCTAAAACTAGTGGGAAAGGTACTAGATAACTCTGCCCCATCTAAGCCCAACACATCTGCATATTGTTTAATGAAACTTCTAATATAAATTGGCTCTGGTAGTTCATCTATTTGAGCTTTTTCGATTGCCTGGAGCTGACACAGGCGAATTCGCGTCTTGGCTGCAATTTCCTCCAAAGATATACCCTGTTCTAGACGGACTTGACGCAGGCAAGCCCCTAGTTCTATTAGCTTTTCTAACCGCTGCTGCTCAAATAAATGTACAGATTCATATAAATGTTTTTTCTGACGCCACTTCATCCGCTGCTACCCTCCTTAAGAGCATTTGGCTCCTTGACATGTTTAGAGTTAATTTGGGCTTGCAAAAAGTGGAGTTCAAAATCCTGAAGCGGACGATAGTCGCCTACCTCTATATTGTGTAATTGAATTGGACCGATAGCAGTACGATGTAGCTTGAGCACAGGATAGCCTATAGCCATGGCGACCCGTCGAATCTGCCGATTTCTTCCTTCTTGCAAAATAATTTCCAAGCCAGT